>CAKZZR010000140.1 GCA_937885475.1 uncultured Treponema sp. | reverse complement strand
TTATTCCGTATTGATGAAGCCGAAGGCAAAGCCAGCAGCTGCAAAAGCCAAAACTCCTGCAACAGACCATACACCCCGAAAGAAACCTGTAACCGATCCGGATACTTCTCTGCATGGATTTCCATTTTCTTCATCGGTTTCATTGACGAATACGCCAGACTTTTTGTAAATTTTTTTGGCAAGCTTTGCATCTTCTTCGCTTCGGAAAACAGGGCATGTATGGGTGTTGGGGTTTATCAAATCAAAATCTTCCGGAGTCATGGTAAAATGGCGGCGGCTGTCTTCCGCTTCTTTCAGATTATGCAGGAAGAAAGCAAAATCGCTCATGCCATCCTTTGGAGCTAATGTCAAAAGACAGAATTTAAATCGTGAATCAACAGTCGGGAAAAGTCCCTCACGATTTTCAAAGTCATAAATACTCTTCAACATTCCGCTTGTTGCAATCTTTCCAAAATATGCCTTGGTTCCGTCATCGGTGGCAATGCCGGACGGCACAATAAAGCCTGCCGTTCCATAAGTGTCCATCATTGTGTAGATGAGTTCTGCAAAAAGAGCGTACATGTTCACGTCGCCGGTTCCCGTAAGCTTGTAGCGGCAGTCAGCAAAAGTCTTGTCATTTGTATGGACGAATGTGCTTGTGCTTTCCGCGCTGTGAAGGGCAGTGATAAAACTTTCGTATAATTCACGCTCAAAAGCCTGGCCGCTGTCTTTTAACGCAAGAATCATTTTGTCGCGCTCGGCCTTGTTCTTTGCATCCGCAATCTTAGGCGCGCGGCTTGCAAAGAATTCTTTTTCTGCAAGTTTTACCCTGTCCCACGGCGGATTTCCAAGCACGCAGTCAAAGCCTGTACCCTTCTGGAAAACCTCGGGGAATTCTATCTTCCAGTGGAAGAACTTATACAGGCAGCCCAATCGCACGGCTTCTTCCCTAATGCCTTTTTTAGTCGAATCCTCAGGGAGCTTTCGCTTTACGTCAAAAAGGTCTTTGGTTGTGGGGACAAGGCTGCCAGATGCTGAAAGAGGAGCGCTTGCTTTTTTTACAAAAAAGGCGGCGGTGTACAGGTCGCAGGCGGTTTTTAAAAGCAGGTATTCTTCGTTTTGCAAAAGCTCTTCGTAAAGCGCTTCTTTTTTCTCTTCGTCCTCCAGGGTGTCGTTGCCTGCAAAACTGATTTTTGCCATAAGGAGCGCCAAGGAATTCTGGATGTTTTGCGCATTGTCCCCGAAATCAAAATAACTGGTTCTGTACGTCTTGCCGTCCTTGTCCGCCTTCGCGCACAGTTCTTTCCGCTCCTTTTCATTTGTTTTTTTTGCTTCGAGCGCCACATTTTTTTCGTCTCCGCTTAACGGGCTGTAAGCGGCTTCGGGAATCCCATTTTCCAAAACGTCCAGATCATACACGCCTACAAGGGAGTTTCCGCACTTTATGTGATGGCTCAAGAATTCAAGCGGCTTCCCTGGTTCGTAGCCTTCAAGCCAGAGCGCGGTTCTTGTAAGCTCCACCGCCATTTCGTTCAAGTCCACGCCGTAAATACAGTTGGTGATTACGTCGCGCAAGGCTTTTCTGTACATAGCTTGCGTTGGAGTTGCGCCCTCGCCAGAAGAAGCCACTTCCGCTTTTTCAAGCCGTTTTTCTACCAAAACTTCCGCAATGCGGCGGGCGGCGGCAAGCAAAAAGTGTCCTGAACCGCAGGCAGGGTCTACCACGCTGAATGAAAGAATTGTCTTTTCATAGTCCATTTTTTCATTGCGTTTTTGTGCAAGATTTTCTGCCCGCTCGATTTTTCCCATCAAACCTGGCTCAAGAGCGGATTTTATAAGGCTGTTTACCAACTCCGCATTTGTATAATACGAGCCGCTTGTCTTTCGGGCGTTTCCCGTTGTGCTTCCTTCCTCGTCAATTCCGTTTTCGTCCCCAATGCCCACAAAGCTAAAAGACCTTGCGTTTAAATCCACACGGGGAACAAGTTCCAAAAGGCTTTCGTACACAGAGCCGAATTCTTCCGTTCCCATGTTCTTGTAATCAATGAATGTGAGTTTTCCGTTTATGTATCCCCAGCGAAGGCAGCGGATTGCCTTTAACAAATGCTCATTGTCCAGGGCGCAGGCATCCAGAAGCGGACACTGGTCAGCTCTAAAAAGTCCTCCAAGCGCAGAAAGGTCTAATGCCTCGTTTCCTTTTTGCAGCGCCTTGAATACAACCTGAACGCCATGCCAGATATCCGAGTATTTGTCGTTGCTTGGGATGCGGCGGCTTTTTTCTGCAAGACGATGGATGCTGTAACCTTCCCTGTAGATTCTGTGCGCACGGCGCAGCTCTGGTGTAAGGCTCGCCTCGTCGTCCGCGTGGGCAAACAAAAGGTTCCGCTCCTCAATCGTAGAAAGGAACAAAAAGCGGTAAACTTCGCGCAAAAGGGATTTGTAAAAATCCATCTGAGTGTAAGAAACGCCGTCAGCTCGCTTTCCGTCTTTTATGGCATTCAAGAGGGCGTTGTTTCCATC
>CAKZZR010000139.1 GCA_937885475.1 uncultured Treponema sp. | reverse complement strand
CTGCAACTTCTCCTTCGCGCTATTTTTTATGCCTCTTCCTATAAAATTGATTTCCATGCATTTTCCCTTTCTTAGATTGTGCGTTTTTGGGCGATGCGGTAAAATAGACTGTTATGCAATTTGATAATCCGCTGATTGTGCAGGGCGACAGAACGCTGCTGCTTGATGTTCATGCTCCGCTGGCTAATGAATGCCGCAACGACCTGATTCCCTTTGCAGAATTGGAACGGTCGCCGGAGCATTTGCACACATACCGCCTTACGCCACTTTCGCTGTGGAATGCCACGAGCGCCGGTCTTACGCCAGACGACGCGATTGGAGTTCTTGAAAAATACGCGCGCTACGACGTTCCGCAGAATGTAACGATGTGGATAAAAGAAACCGCCGGGCGTTTTGGCAAGCTGCGCCTTGTGCCGGGACCACGGATTGCCCTTCCGCTGCGCACAAGCGATGTTCTTAAGGACATGCCAACTGCAAATGCCGACGCAACAGGGAACACAAGCGCTCTGGCAAACGCAAGCGATTCCAACGATACTGACGCACAAATAAAAACCGTGGAGGAACAGTTTTTGTTCCTTGTTACGGCGGAACGCGCGGTTTACCTTGAAATCAAAGCGAACCCGGCAACCAAAAAATTGCTGGAACCCTGCGAATACACCCCGGAAGGCATAGCAAACCCCGCTGACCTAAGCAACGAGGAAAAAAAATACAGCTTCAAACTAAAACTCACTGACCGCGGAACGGTAAAGCAGGTTCTTCTTCAGGCTTTATGGCCGGTTAAGGACGAGGTGCAGCTTGAGGCCGGCGAGCCGCTGGACTTTTCGCTGCGCACCACCACGCTGGAAGGAAAACCGCTCGAAATCCGCAGCTACCAAAAGGAAGCCGCCGCCGCCCTTATAGGAAACCGCGGCCCTGGCACCGGCTTTGGTACAATCGTGCTGCCGTGCGGCGCGGGCAAAACCATTGTGGGAATGACCGTCATGGATTTGCTCAAAACCAGCACGCTCATCATCACCACAAATATTTCTGCCGTGCATCAGTGGATTCAGGAACTGAAGGACAAATCCAACCTGACCGACAAGCAAATTGCCGAATACACCGGCGAAAACAAGACACTTGCGCCGGTTACGGTGGCAACATATCAGATTCTTACGTGGCGACCAGAAAAGGACGGCCCATACCCGCATTTTTCGCTGTTCACAAAGCGAAAGTGGGGGCTTATCATTTACGACGAGGTGCACATGCTGCCCGCGCCGGTGTTCCGCGTTGTTGCCGAAGTGCAGGCTGTGCGCCGCGTGGGGCTTACGGCAACGCTTGTGCGCGAGGACGGCTGCGAAGGCTTTGTATTCAGTCTTGTAGGCCCCAAGCGCTACGACGTTCCGTGGAAAGAGCTTGAGCACAGCGGCTGGATTGCAAAGGCGGAATGCGTGGAAGTACGCTTGGATTTGCCGGAAGCGCACGAAATTGAGTATGCCGTAGCCCAGCCGCGCCTTAAGCACCGCATTGCAAGCGAAAACCCCGCAAAAATCGAGCTTACGCGCAGAATCACCGAGCAGTTCCCGGACGACAAGATTCTTGTCATCGGGCAGTACATTGAACAACTTACACAGATAGCGCAAACGCTGGGCGCGCCCATAATCACCGGAAAAACGCCGAACGCCGAGCGCGACAAAATCTACGCGCAGTTCCGCGAAGGTAAAATTCACGTTCTTGTGGTGTCAAAGGTTGCGAATTTTGCCATTGACCTTCCGGACGCTTCGCTTGCAATTCAGGTGAGCGGAACCTTTGGCAGCCGACAGGAAGAAGCCCAGCGCCTTGGAAGAATCCTGCGCCCAAAAGAGCGCACCAGCCGCTTTTTTACGCTCATCACGCGGAACACTGTGGAAGAAGACTTTGGCTCCAACCGCCAAAAATTCCTGGCAGAGCAGGGCTATTCGTACCGTATAATCCGCTACGCCGACACTACGGACTTATGCGAATTGCAGTAGGCCTGCACGGAGGAAAAAATGCAGCAGACACATCGACCTAACGAGCGCGCCACCGACCCAAAGGTACAGCGCATAATCCGCTGGCGCGAATCAATGGCAACGCTTAACGACGAGCGCTTTTTTGAGATAATGCGCATCTACATTGGCGAAATACGCACTCCGTTCAACAAGGACAAGCTGATTGAACAGCTGAGCGGCATTCTTCGCAAGGAGCAGAACCGCGAAAAAATCATCGCGTATCTGAGCGACTTTGATATAAAAATGATTTCCGCCGTTCACGTCATAAAGGATGCCACAAAGGAAAAAATCGCCGAATTCTTTAGGAATGAATACCCGCTGGGCGATATTTATTCCGAACTGCTGAATCTTTCGGAACGGCTGATTCTGTTCACGTATAAAAATGAGGACGCGCGGCCGGTCATTGCGCTTAACCCAATTCTTGAAGAAACGCTTCTGCCGTATATGAACGTGCGGAGCCTTGTTCCAGAGCCGATTTTTGCCGAGCACAATTTTGACGCGCCCTTCGCGCTGTCGCCGCAGTTTATTGCGTCGTTCATTGCGTATGTCTACGAAAATCCTGAGCTGTGCAAGAATAATTCCTCGTTCAAAAAAAAGGATGCCGAACGCCTTGAGGCTATCTTTCCGGGCAAATCCAACGTGCTGAACCTGCTTTTAGCGGCACTCATAAACCTAAAACTTTTTAAACAAACCGAAAAAGAAATTTCCATAGATGAAAAGCGCTTTGCCGTTTTTTTAAAGAATTCTCAGCTGCGCCAGTATGCGTTTTTAAGCGTTGCGTCGGCAGCCCGCCTTGGCCGCGAAGGACTTAGAAGCCAGTGCCAGCTTTTGCTTGATGTTGCCGCGTCCTGCCCGGCACAAGGCGTTTCGCGTTCCTCGCTTTCGCGCCTTGCCTTTCTTATAAACAGCCGCACCCACGACCAAAATGCCGCGCCGGTGCAAGGGCGGTTCAGCCGGATGTTGGAAAGCCACGCCGCCGCCAGCCGCCCGGAATTTGAAGGCCATCTTACCGACCAAATTTTAGACAACGCCATTGCACTGGGCATTTTTGCACCGCTTGGCAAAACAGAAGACGGCGAGCTGATTGTAGCTCCGGGTGCCGTAATCACCAACAAGGAAACGCCGCTTCCTACCGCGATGAAGAAGGGCATTCTGAACATAAACGCCGTTACCACCATTACGATTCTTCCTGGTCTTTCGCTTGAGGAGCTGTTTCCGCTGGTTCAGTTCATGAACATAAAGAATTGCAGCACCGTTACCGAATTTGAGCTGAGCCGCCGTTCCGTAAGCCGTGCCTTTGACAAAAACATCTCGTCGGCGCAGATTCTGGCGCTGCTTGGCGCATACAATTCCTACAAAATCCCAGAAAGCCTGGAGATGAACCTTGAGGAATGGGAATCACAGTATTCGTCCGCCGTGCTGTACCGCGGCTACGTGCTTAAGGTTGACGAAAAGCGCGAGCGCGTAATCCTAAGCAATCCGCGGCTCACGCCGTTCATTCAGGAACAGCTTGCGCCCGGCATTTTTTTGCTCAGCATTCCCATTGACCAAGCGCCAGACGAATTCATTCAGAATTCAGGAATTGAATTCATCGGCAGCGTAAAGAATACAGAAAGCGCCGCCGAAGTTATAAATTATCCGCCGCTCAAAAATGGCGAGAATTATTTTGACGGCGCGGACGGCATGGATGGTGCCGCCACCATTGGCGACGCACATGCAAACAGCCGCTCAGACGGAGAGGAATTTAAGCGTGAGCTTTTAAAAAAGGTTGAGTCTATGCAGCTTTCCAAGCAGCAGCAGGAAGGGCTTTGCACCAGAATCCGCCGCAACGTGATTCTAAGCGAGGAGCAGCTTAAGCCGGAAACCGTGCGCGTTGAAATTCTTGAGGCGGACGGCATGAACTATGCGGGAAAAATCCATCTTTTGGAGAACGCAATTTCCGGCGGCGACTTCATTGAATTTTCCATTCCGAATGAGCGGAACAGCGCCGTAACAGAAACGTATCTTGGGCAGCCGCTTATGCTTTCAAAGCAGGCAAATGATTCGCTTTTGAAGCTACAGATTCAGGACAAAAATGAAAACAGCGAAATTCGGTTCTTTTCTGTAAGCCGCGCGAGCCACATAAAAATCATCCGAACTTCGCTGTTCAAGTAAGGTAAGGCTTTTTACGCCTAGGCCAGAACTTCTGCGTCGCTTATGAATGCGGCGGCGCCTTCGCCAACGTAGGTTTCATGCAGGGTGTTCATGATGTTCTGCACGATGCCCACGTATTTTTCCTCAAGATACAGAATGAACAGAACGTTAAGCTGTGGCCAGATTGCGTCGCCCAGCTTTGGGTCTGTGTTTCCGGCTCCCATCACGTTGTCAATTTTTGTATACTTGCATTTTATCTGCGCAATGCGGCAGGCTTTTTCATAAAGGCTCATAAAGTCGCCTTCAATTGCCTGTGTGAGCATAACTTCTATTCTTTTCATTTTTTGCCCTCCTGTTCGTCATCCATAAGCATTTCAGAAACATCGCTCAGTGCTTCCTGAAGCTCCTTAAGACGGAGCGCAATGGATGCCCGCGACTTTGAGCGGTGCGCCTTTGCTTTTTCTTCAAGGGCTTCCACAATCTTTGGCTTAACACGCTTTTCTTTTGTGGACGTTGCAGAAATCGCAGAGTCTATGCGCTCGCGGATAACGGCTTCCTCGGCTTCATTCACGATTTTTTCCGCCGCAACCTCTGCGTCTGTCTTTGGCTCTGCAGCAGCACTACCGTCCGTAGCAGAAGCAGTAGCGTCTGGCGTTTTCTTTTCGATGCGCTTGTGCGCCTTTTCTGCAAAATTGCTTATTGCGTCCGCCTTGTACAGCGTAAAGTCCTGCATTTCCTGCGCGCGCTCGGCAACCAACTTCTGTTCCTTCTTGCGGTTGAACAGATAGTAGATGACCGGCATTACGAACAGCGTCATCAAAGAACCGAACGTCATACCACCAAGAACCGTAAGTCCAATTGGCTGGGTAAGCTGTCCGCCTTCTCCAGGGAAGAACGCCATTGGAATAAGCGAGGTGATTGTCGTCAAGGTAGACATAAGAATCGGACGAAGACGGTTTCCGGCTGCCTCAACACACGCGTCCTCAAGGCTAAGTCCGCGCTTTCTGAGCAGGTTGGTGTAGTCAACAAGTACGATACCGTTGTTTACAATCGTTCCTACAAGAACCAGCATTCCGACTACAGAAACTACGTTCAGCATCTGTCCGCTCAAAAGATAAATCGTAACGACACCGATAAAAGAAAGCGGAATGGTAAAGATGATGATGAACGGATCCTTGAACGACTCAAACTGACTTGCCATTACCGCAAAAACAAGCGTTGCCGCCATGATGATTACGACCGCGAATTTCTTAACCGCGTCAATCATGTCCTTATATGAACCGTCGTACGAAATCATTACGTTCTCGTCCTGAACGATTTTTTCGCGGATGAGATTTTCAAGATTGCTCTGAATTACGTTGAGCGAAAGTCCCTTCTTTGGAACGATTGAAACGCGGATTGTGCGCTTCTGATTCTCGCGGCGAATCTGTACCGCAGAAAGCGATTCCTCGTAGCGGGAGAAGCTTGCGAACGGAATACGCTGACCCATTGAGTTAGTTACGTACAGCTGCTCAAGGTCGCCAAACTTCTGCTTGTCGGCAGGGTCAAGACGAACAATCATGTCAATCTGCGTACCGTTGTCGTCGTAGCGACTGGCCGTCTTTCCGTTGATGGCGGCGTTAAGTTCGGCACCGGCGGTGTACGCGTTAATTCCAAGCTCGTACATGCGGTTACGGTCCATGTTCACCTTAAGCTGCGGAAGTCCGTCTTCAAGGTCAATGGTGGTTTCGTTTACGTAGTCCGAAGCCTCTTCCTTTATCAATTTCTGAATCTGCTTTGCGGTTGTACGCGCAAGGTCAAGATTGTCAGAGCGGATTACAACATCAATTGCCGAGCTTGACATGCTCTGCATTCCGGTTCCGAACGTAAATTCTGCGCCCGGGAACGAATTGAAGTGCCTGCGGATTTTTTCCTTTGCGGAATCCTCGTTGTCCCAGCCTTCCTCGCGCTCGCTTTCTGGATACAAGGTAATCGTCCATTCTGCGGTGTTGGAGTCAGCCGCGCTGCTTACGAACGAAGAGCCACCTACAGACGTTGTGGTGAACTTAACGCCCTTAAGTTCCGGCAGAACGTTTGCCTTCATCTGATCCATGATTTCCTTTGTAGCATCAACCGTGGTTCCCTTTGGCATTGAAAGGTCAACGATAACCGTTGTTGCAGGAACGGACGGCATGAATACAAAGCCGACTACCTTTACGCCTATAATTGAGCCAATGAACAGCACTATAACGCCAACGATGACCGCCACCTTGTGATGCAAAACTGTTTTTACGCCGCGCGCATAGGCTTTGTCCAGCCAGTTGAAGAATTTTGCCATAAGGCGGTCAAAGGCGGCCTCAATTCTGTTCATCTTGCGGGAAGAAGATTTTTCTACAATAAGATAGTGCGAAGAAAGCACCGGCACCAGAACCGCCGCAACAACAAGAGAGCAGAGCAGGGAGAAGATAATCGTAAACGCAAACGAAATGAACATCTGTCCCATCATGCCAAGCATTTTCTTAAGCATAATCATTGGAAGGAAGATACAAACCGTCGTCAACGTAGAGCCGGTGATTGAGTTAATCATTTCTTCGGAACCAAGAACGGCGGCAACCTCCGGCTTTGCGTCTCGCTCGCGGTAGCTGAAAATGTTTTCCAGAACGACGATGGAGTTATCCACAAGCATACCAATTCCCAAAAGCAAGCCGGAAAGCGTCATCATGTTGATGGAAAGTCCGCAGAAATACATAAGCGCCAGCGTGATGATTACGGACATAGGAATTGCAAGCGCAATGATGAAGGTACTCTTAAGCGAGCGCAGGAAGATGTACAGAATTACAACGGCAAGGATGATACCTTCAAAAAGCGACTTAAGAACCGTCTTAATAGTATTGTTGATGTCGTCCGCGTTGTTTGAGGTTTCAATAATCTCAATGTCGGCGGGCAAATCGTGCATGATGACAGGAAGCTGCTTGCGCACCTTCTTTGCGGTTTCTACCGTGTTCTTACCAGACTGCTTCTGCACGAGCATAAGGATTGAAGGCTTGTCGCCCAAATAAGCCAGGTTCGTGGTGTCCTTGTAGCCTTCGTATACGTCGGCAATGTCGCGCAGCATTACGGAAACAAGCTCCGGATTTGCGGCGTTTGCCTTCTGCTTGTAGGTAACTACAGTACCTTTGATGTCGTCTATAGACTTGTACGTTCCTTCTGCAGAAATTGAATAGTTTGAATCGCCCGACTCAATCGTTCCGCCGGAGCTGGTAATGTTCTGCACACCAATCATCTGCGCGATGGAAGAAATAGTCAGTCCGTATGCGTCCAAGCGGTCGCGCGGAACGTCAATGATGATTGCCTTCTCGCGGCTTCCTACAACCGTTACCGAAGCAACACCGTCAAGCTGCTCAAGGCGTGGCTCAATGATGTCCTCTACATAGGAGCTAAGCTCTTCCGGCGTGCGCGAACCTGAAACAACAAGGTTCATTACCGGCATCATGGACGGATCCATCTTAAAGATAATCGGCGTGTCAGAATCGTCCGGCAGATAGTTTCGCACCATATCTATCTTGTCACGTATTTCGTTGGCAGAAGAATCCAGGTTCGTTCCGTAGTCAAATTCCATGATAATCATGCTGGCGCCCGTCTGCGACCGCGACTTACAATTCTTTAAGCCTGAAACACCAGAAAGCGTGCTTTCCAGCGTTCGGGTTACGCTTTTTTCTACTTCCTCTGGACCGGCATTTGAATAGCCGGTATATACGATGATGTACGGAATATCCATTTCCGGATACATATCAACCGGAAGCGTTGCCGTACAATAAAGACCAAGAGCCGCCAGAACCAAAAAGATGATTAAGGTTGTCGTTGGTTTTTTTACTGCAAGTTTAGATATAGACATGTATGCCCCTCGTTCACTTATTCAATTACAGAAATAATATTTACCTTTGCGCCGTCAGAAAGCAGCGCCTGTCCCTTTATGACAACCAAATCGCCGGGAGTAATTCCCATCTCAACTTCCTGCTTGTCGTCCACACGGATTCCCTTTTTAACAGGACTTGCCTTTACCGTGTTCGTCTGCGGGTCGATTATGTATACGATGTCCTCGTCGTTGCGGGTAAGAATGACGTTGTTTGGAATGACGATGGTGTTCTTTTTTGTGTCTGTTACCAGCTTGATCCGGGCGTACATTCCGGCACGAAGGCGCGAGTCACTCGGTGTTTGCAGCAGCTTGATTCCAAGCGTGCGTGAAGAGGAATCAAGAACCGGGTCAATTTCTACAAGGCGGGCAGGAAACTTTTCGCCAGGGAACGCGTCAAAGGTAAGCTCCGCGCGCTGATTCAAGGAAACGCGGCTTATAAAGCGCTCCGCAACGTTCGTCTTTATTTCAAGCGTTCCCGTTGAGCTGATTTTTCCAATTGACATGCTGGCGGCAACCGTTGTTCCCAGCGTGTATGGGAACGAAGTAATCGTTCCGTCTACAGGTGCCTTAATAGGGCTGTTCTTGTAGTCCATTCCGGCGCGGCTTGCGTCAACCTCGGCAACAACCTGATCCTTGCGTACCTTGTCGCCAACCTTTACATTGATTTTAGAAAGCTTTCCGCTCTGTACATCCGGGAAGATGTCTACGCTGGAAGCCGTCTGCACGTTTCCGCCAAATTCAAGATAATTGTCCAATGTGCGCGGCACTGCTTTGTATGCGTTTACTGCAAAAACTGTTTCTGTCTTTTCTTCTGCTGCCGAAGCCGCCTTTTTTTTACAGCCGGAAAATCCCGCCGTAATCACCAAAGCGCCGCAGGCAAATGCAACCAATTTTGTGTTTTTCATATAGACTCCTCAATAATTCCCAATATTATTTCAAGCTGATATTAAGCTTTGTTTCCAAATCCAGCAGTGCCGAAATGTAGTTGTTCTTTTCACTCAAAAGTCCGAGCTTTGCCTGATTCAGCTGTGTCTCTGAATCCTGAAGCTCCAGGCGCTCCGTCTGTCCGGCATTATAGGACTTAAGCGTGGACTCGTAGGCTTCCTGCGCAATAGAAACGTTGCGCTCCATTGCCTCTATGTTTTCCTTTGCAACGTTCAGGCTGTCCACAAGCTTGTGAATCTCAATCTCTGTGTTCTGATACAACTGCTCCATTCCAAGCTGAAGCTGTGTGCGCTGCTGCTTCAAATCCTTTATTCCCTGCATGTTCGAGCTGAACGGAAGCATGTCAAAAAGATTTGAATATACCAGCGTGAACGAAAGCGCGCCCCCGTCCTTTGCCTCGCCAATTCCCAAATCGCTGTCTGACCATTCGCCCATTGCGTAAAGGGTAGGGTTGTAGTTCCAATTTACAGAAAGGCTTGGCGTAAAGGTAGAAAGCTGTTTTGCGCGGATAGAAAGGTCAAGCAAATCCTTCTTTTTCCGCAAGTCCTGAATGTCGCGGTTCTGGTCAATGTAGGTGCGGAACAGCTCGTCTGCATTTACGTCAACATAAGAAAATTCAATTGCGCCCACAAGCTCAAAATCCTCGCCGTATGAAAGCCCCAGAAGGAATGCGAACATTTCCTTGCTCTGCTTAAGGCTGTTTTCTGCGTTAAGAATCTCTGGCTTTTTGTTCTCGTAGGTAACGCGGGCATTGAGCATCTGAAGCCGCGGAACGGAACCGCTGTTATAAAGCCGCTCCGCCTGACGCCAGCGGGATTCCGCATTGCTGAGCGATTCCTTCTGAATGCTCACGTTTTCCTGCTGAAGCAAAAGCCCGTAGAACAGCTTGCGGATATTCACCTCCGTCTCGCGACTCGTCTGCTCCCACGTAAGGTTTCCGGACTCGTACTGATTCTTTGCGATTTTGATTGATTCAACCATCGCAAGATTGAAATTCCACTGGGCGGCAACGTTGCCCTGAAGAACCCAATGGTTCTGCTCATTGTCATCATAGTCGTCAAGTTTTTTAATGACGCTTCCGTAAGCGGCTTTTGCTGCATTCTCGCCAGCAGCAGTATATCCGCCCGCAAAAGCAGAAGCCGCTCCAGACGTAATTCCAGAGACCGCACTATTATATGCCGTGCTGTAATTCGTCCGTGCTGCCGTCGCGCTCGCGCTCAGGCTGGGCAAAAACGTATTCCAGGAATAATCCTTTGCCCGCTTCTTAATCTCCAAATCTATAGCAGCGCTCTTAAGCGACTTGCTGTTGTTAAGCGCATACTGAACCGCGTCCTCAACCGTAAGCGAAAGCACATCCGCCCTTTCTGAGAATTCCGCAGGATTCTCTTGAGCAAAAACAACCGCCACACCAAGCGCACATAAAGCCGTACAAATCAGTCGTTTTTTCATTTTTCCTCCATTTCTTTTTCATATAATTTTTTTAGATTGTCGTCCATTTTGTGGAACACCGCGTTGCATGCAGCGCATTCTTCCTGTGTAATTCCCTCAAAAAGACAGTTTGCATAATAATTTATAACCTCGTCCGCTTTTTCAAGAATGACCTCCGCGTCCTCTAAAAGCATCAGATGCTTGAAGCGCCGGTCGTTTGCAACAGGAACCTGCTTTACAAAACCCCGCTTGCACAGCACGTCAATACACACCGAAATATTCCCGCGCTTGAGCTCGCTGAATTTTTCAATGTCCACCGCCGACTTTATTTCCTGATTCACATGAAGCGCAATCAGAATCGACAGCTCCGAATGCTTCAGACCGTACTTCTTGCAGAGCGGCTTAAAGCTTTTTTCAAACCATTTCTTCTGACGATACGCGTGATTCATCAGCGGAGAAATGGACTTGTACACGTCTTGTCTAATCATAAACTTTCCAAAATTAAATAATCTAAAATTAAACTGTTACCAAGAGAATATATTTTGTGCCGAACAAATTCAATAGGTTTTTAAAGAATTCCTCATGAATTTTTCACAATTGAAACAATCCCCATAATGAACTATACTTTTCTATAATCTATAAAAAAGAATCTTTCCACGAGGAACAACATGCCAAAAATTGAAGTTAACGAAAAACTTTTTTTTACCCTTCTTGAAGAAAAATACGACTACGAGACCTTAGAAAAAAAACTTACATACGCAAAAGCGGAACTTGACGAAAAGCCCGACACCACACTGCCAGAAGACGAGCGCGTTCTTAAGATTGAATTGAACGACACGAACCGCCCGGATTTATGGTCCACAAACGGCGTTGCCCGCCAGCTTAAGTTGCACCGAGGCGTAAAGGGAACGGACTATTCCTCATTCCTTTCTACAAAGGGAAACATCAAGGATTTTGCAAACCGCATCGTTACCGTTGACCCGGAACTTAAGGACATTCGTCCATACATGGTTGCCTTTGTCATCAACGGAAAGGCAATTGACGACCCAATGCTTAAGGACATCATCCAGACACAGGAAAAACTTGCCTGGAACTTCGGACGCAAGCGAAAGTCAATTTCCATGGGCGTATACCGCATCAATCAGATTGAATTCCCCGTTCACTACAAAGCCGTTGACCCAGACACCACATCTTTTGTTCCTCTTACGTTTGAAAAACCGCTTACCTGCCGCCAGATTCTTACTGAACATCCAAAGGGAAAGGACTTTGGTTGGATTATTCAGGATTTCAAAAAATTCCCGCTGCTTACCGACAACAAGGGCGAAGTTATGTCCATGGCTCCGGTCATCAACAGCGCAACGCTTGGAGCCGTACAGGTTGGCGACACCGGACTTATGGTTGAGCTTACCGGCGACAACATGGAAAACCTCATGCTTGCCGCAAACATCGTTGCCTGCGACTTTGCGGATGTCGGCTATCAGATTGAGCCGGTCTGCGTAAAGCATCCGTATGATACACCGCTCGGTAGGGACGTTGTGGCTCCGTTCTACTTCCAGCCTACAACAAAAGCAACGCGCACGCACATAAACAAGCTGCTTGGAACGGACTTTGACGATGCAACGATTGTAGACGCGCTTACCCGCATGGGCTCAAAGGTTGAGGTTTCCACCGACGGAACCGACTCCGTGTTCACGCTCAGCCCGGCTCCGTACCGCAACGACTTCCTGCATGAGGTGGACATCATTGAGGACGTAATGATTGGCACAAAGCTTGAGACATACCAGCCTGAAACTCCGAACGACTTTACAATCGGCCGCCTTTTGCCAATCACCTATTATTCACGCAAAGCAAAAACCCTGATGGTTGGTCTTGGCTATCAGGAAATGATTTTTAACTACGTAGGCTCTAAAAAGGACTTTATTGACAACATGCTCATTGACCCGGCGCGCGTCATTGAGATTGCCAATCCGATGAGCGAAAACTATCAGTTCGTGCGCTCAGACATTCTTTCTTCGCTTCTTCGCGCAGAAAGCAAGTCCGCAAACGCAATGTACCCGCACAAGATTTTTGAAATCGGAAAAATAGCCTATCTGTGCGAGGAAGAGAACACCGGAACGCGCACGCGTCAGTGCCTTGGCTTTGTAAGCGCAGGAAGCGGCGCAAACTTCAATAATGCGGCAAGCGAGGTTTCTTCCTTGCTGTACTTCCTTGACCACAAATACGAAGTGATTGAATCAAACGATGCACGCTTTATTCCTGGCCGTCAGGCTGCAATCACCGTAAACGGCAAAACCGTCGGCGTATTCGGCGAAATCCATCCGCAGGTTCTTGAAAACTGGAACATCACCGTTCCGGCAACCGGCGGCGAAATTGACCTTGAGGAGCTTATGGCGCTTACGCCGGACACAAAGAATAGCGGTAAGGGCGGGGTTTCGACAGGCTCAACCACCGCAAAATCAGGCTCAGACGCCGCAAAGGCTGGCGCAACTGCCCAAAAAGCAAGCGCAGGCAACACACCAAGCAACAATAAAAAAACTCCGGCGCCTGAATCAGCCGACTCCAAAAGCAAGTTCGCGCCGGATCAGGTGGCATACTTCAACGAGCATGTTGAGCTTAAGGTTGCCGTAATCAAATCTGTAGAAACAAACCCGCAGGGCGACAAGCTCTACATTGAGCATATGGACGACGGCAGCGGAGAAGACCGCATCATCCAGTCCGGACTTCGACCATACCTTACAGAAGCCGAACTGCTCGGAAAACACGTAATCATCGCCTCAAACCTTGCCCCGCGCAAGATGAAGGGAGTAGAAAGCCGTGGTATGCTTCTTGCGGCCGACTACACAGAGGACGGCAAAGAAAGAGTTGAATTGCTTACAGCTCCGTGGGCAGCCGCAGGAACGCCCGTAGTTCTTGAGGGCGCAGATCCGTCGTTCCAAAAGCCGGCAAAAATCGACATAGACAAATTCTGCAAGTGCTACTATGAAATCAAGAATCACACCGCACAGATTGCAGGTGTGAACCTGGTTGCAGACGGCAAGGCAATTACAACAGAAAAGAGCGACAACTGCGAGATTTGCTAAAAAACGCAGAAAAAAAGAAGGCGGTCATTGTGAGCTAAAAAACACAGCGACCGCCTTTTTTATATCATTTTCGCTTAAAAATCTCCTTCATGCTATCATGCAGGCTAAGGTGTTCCGTGCGAAACTGAAATAAAAAGTGCCTTTTTTCCTTAAGCTCCTCGTTTTTCTTCTGAATCTGGGCCTTCAGATGCTCATAGCGCACGACAATCTGCTGCTCATTTGCAAACTCACGGATTTTTGCAGAAATATTGAAGGTGTAGCACGCGTCCATCGTGAACACGCCGTAAAAAAATCCTATCACAAGACAGAACGTAAGATGGTTCGTGAACCAATAAAGCCATTCCAGAATCTGTGGATGAATGAAAAAGTAATAAAGCGCGCTCAAAATTATCCAATAGAATGAATACTGCGGGCAGATTATACCTTTGATGTTTCCCCAGCAATTTGAATAATCCCACAACTTTATTTTCATTCCTTTTATAAAGATGATTCCAGCAATGAATTCCATGACGGTAATGCACACCGACATCAATACAAAAAGAATCAGCTTCTGAAGCCAGACCTGATGCACAAAAGACACATTTATAAATGAAAGCACGAACAGAACGCAAAGTGAAAGTCCATACAATGGAAGGTAAGGCCCCGTCAAAAAACCAGGGTTTATCCATTTTCGCTCCGGATTGTTCTTAGAAAAGAACCTCCTCCACAAAATCTCAATACCCCAGCCAATAAGACTTCCCGCAAAAAACAAAAACGTAAGGACTAAAAAAAGATTCATGCAAGAAGTGTATAACAGACAAAGCGCGATTTCAAGATTTTAGATTGCTCATGCTTTAAAACGTACGTTCAATTTTGTATAATTACTTTATGCAAGAAAATCTTAGAAACATAAAAGCGAATCAAATTCGGGATGTATTGCGTTATGCAAAAAAGTTTAAAAATGCAAAAATTGTAATCTATCTTGATGACGAGGTTATTGATTCGTCACTTTTTTTAAGCCACATGCAGGATATTGCACTGATTCATGAAGCTGGACTACAGATTGCGATTGTTCCAGGTGCACGACGGCGAATCGATCAGATTTTAAATGATTCTCATATTTCTTGTTCATACCACAATGGCATCCGTATTACAGATGATACAGCTATGCCTCTCATAAAAATGGCTGCTTTTGATGTTTCTAATATCGTTATGACAAGCCTTGCTGCACATCAGATTACCGCTACAATCGGAAATTGGGTTCGTGCACGTTCAAAAGGTGTTTTGGAGGGAATAGACTATGGAACTGCAGGCGAAATAGATAAACTTCAGACTCAGGCAATATTGAATACACTTGAAAGCGGTTTTGTGCCTATTTTTCCATGTATCGGATGGAATTCCAGCGGAAAGCCGTACAATATTTCATCTGTAAGCCTTGCAAAGAAAATCGCCATAAGCATAAAAGCAGACAAATTATTTTTTGTTACCAAGAGCGCTGAAATTACACGTGAAAATTTTACCATTCCTAACAAAATCAGTTTTTCGAAATTTGAAGAAGTTCCCGCAATGGATTTAGACGAACTTGAACAATTTTTTACAGAAAATAAAAACATAGAACCTGAAAATGTCTCAAAAATAAAAATAATTTCACTTTTACATGCCGCAGGAGAAGCTTGTAAAAATGGCGTAACACGAAGCCATATACTGAATGGCTCTTTAGAAGGCTCCATTCCCTGCGAAATTTTTAGCGACTTAGGTTCTGGAACAATGATTTATTCACGCGATTATGGCGGACTCCGAACCATGACACAGCAGGATATTCCAGCTGTACTTTCAGTAATGGCACCATTCATTCACAAAAAAATACTTTTACCGCGTTCTAGTCAGGATTTGCTTGAAAAACTTGCCGACTACATTGTATATGAAATTGACGGTTGTATTCGCGCCTGTGCTGCACTGCATATTTATACTGATGGTCAAGCAGAAATTGCAGGAATCGCAGTAAGTGAAGACTTTTCTAGCCTTGGAATAGGTCCTAAAATGGTTGAGTTTCTAATAAAAAAAGCACAGCTAAACAAAATCAATTCAATTTTCATACTTACTACACAAACCGGTGATTGGTTTCAGCACCTCGGTTTTAGCGAAAGCAACATTGATTCCATTCCACAAGAACGCCGTGCAAAATGGACGCCCAAACGTAACTCAAAAGTTTTTAGAATGAAATTATAGACTTTTCACAAGAAGGTTTAAAAAAACTTCAATAATAAAAATAAATTTTCAGCTTTTCAGAATCACTAAAATCGCTGTCATTTTTTGAATTTGAACATGCTTGTACCCAGAAATAATAAGTTCTTTGTTCAATATCAATAGCATTAGTAATCTCGTAATAATAAATATCACAGCTACTGGAATTAGACACTTTAGCAAGAACAGCATTTTCTTTAAAATCTGAAGAATTCACATAAATTTTGTAATAATCACATACAACAGCATTCCATTCTAAGTGTGCCTCACCATTTTCATAATAACAATATGAAAATTTTGGAGTCTCACATTTTTCTAATATACAAATGAATCATAAACTTCTGATTTGGTTTTTCCGGTAAATGAGCATGATTTTACCCAAAAGTAATAAACATCCTTTTCTTTTTCAATAAAATAAGAATTAGTAGCTGTATCCAAACATCTAGCAGTACTAATATCATTCTCTGAACTAAAATAAAATTCATACTTATAACAAGGAACAGATTCCCAATTTACAAAAATTGTAGAATCTTGAAGATATGCAGTCGTAATATTTGGAGTTTGATACACAATATTACAACTTACATCATCTGAAACTGGAGAATACTCGCTTTCTTCTCCATTAGAAGAAATGCTCATTATCCAAAAATAAAATGTTCCATTATCAGGATATTCCCAATAATAAGAATTCTTTGAAGTTGAATCCAAATATCTTGCATTTTTTATATCTTTCTTTGATGAATAGTAAATTTCATATTCATACGCATTTGTTGATTCCCACGAGATATAAATATATTTATTTGAAACAGAATTATATGCTTTTACATACGAAGGATTCCTTAATTTAAAGTCAAAATTGCAATGAATAGAATCACTTTGCTTACTCTCTATTCCTTTTTCTGTATTAACAGCGCTTACCCACAAATATTTTTGATAATTTTCCTTATATGTCTGTATAAATTTAGTATCGTTACATGATTCTACATAGGAAGCAGTATAAAAATCATCAGATGAATTTTCATAGATTCGGTAATAGGAAGCTCCTTTTGCTTGATTCCAAGTTAAAACAAATTCACAAGATTCCTTGTCGTTTTTTACAGAAAGCCCTGAAGGTGTCTCAAGTTCATCATCTGAAAAATCTTTTTTATATACACTTTCAAGATAAAGAGAACTAAGTGGATTTGCTGTTATCAATATTTGTTTTGAGCCAATACTATCACTTGTTAACGAGCACGAAGCCATTTTAGGAGTAATTACGTCATTAATATAAGCTCTTGATATACAATTTTTGTTATCCATATCGTATAGTTCTACCGTATAATTTGCATATGGTTTTACAGGGAACATAACAATTATAGAACCTTTTGAAGAATCCACTGTTCGATAAGTAATCGAATCAGCATTTAGATTAGAAATCGATGATGATGTTTCATACTTAAAAAGATTCTCATAAGAAGTTCCTGATGGAGCAAATTTACTATCTTGAGGAGTTGTTATAGAGGCTTTCGATTCTCCTGAATTATGAAAAGTAGAATCTTTTGGAATTGCAACAACCCGATAAGTATACGTCGTATTAGAAATATTTGTCGTATAATCAAAAAACTGTCTATCCGATGAGTTTTGAATTAACTCTTCTATCCCATTTACTGAACGATAAAGTTTATATCTTTCAGCATCTTTTACTTCGCTCCAATGAATAACTGTTACTCCAGGATAATAAACAGCTTTTAGAGAAGGATTCTCTATTTGAGAAACAATATAATATTCTTCTGTGTCATTTGCATCGTTACAAGAAACAATCACAATGGAAATTAAAAAAAACAAGATGAGCGTAAGTCGTTTTTTCATAAGATTACCTTTTTAATATGCTTTTAGCATATATTTTTAATTTGTAAATCAAATTTATATGGCTTATAACAAATTGTCAATAAATTTTATTTGCTGATAGCATATTAATATGAATTTGCGAAATGTTTTTATCACCAATTTAAAGAAATACAGAAAAGAAAAAAAAATTTCGCAAATGAAACTTTCTGAAATTTGCGAAACATCTACTAGTTATATTGGAGAAATTGAAATTGGAAAAAAATTTCCCTCAATAGAAATGATTCAGAAATTTGCAACCGCTCTTGAAATTCCTGCTTATAAATTTTTTATGGAAGATACAGATTGCTTTACGATTTCTGTTTTGCCCGAAAAAAAACAAGACTTAATACAACATCTTCAAAATGAAATAAAAAAAATCATTGAAAGCGAATTGTAAAAACCGTATTAAACTCTTTCCTCGCGCATTTTCTCGGTGTTCTGCTTTGAGTAAACGCATCCGCAATATTGCTGTCGGTAAAGGCCGTATTCCTCGCTCAACTCAAGGCTGCGCTTAAAACCGCCTTTTTTCTTAAAATCAGAAGGAAGCCATTGTGTTTTTTTTGCCGCTCCAAGAGTTTCGCCGTCAAATGAGCGCGCAAGCGCCATACCAATCTCGTTTATTTTTTGCGCGTCCTTAAACGGACTTATGCTGAGCGTGGTGCAAAAATAGTCAAAATTATGGTCGGCGGCATACTGCCATGCGCGCCGTAATCGAAATTGATAGCATCGACGGCACCGCTCGCCTTTTTCCGCTTCATAAGCAAGCGCTGGCTCCTCTGCAATGCCGATTGCCTCATAAAAGGCGCGCTCGTCATATTCCTGCTCAACAAGGCGCACGTTGTTTTTTATTGCCGCCGCAAACCGCGGAAGCAGCGTCTTAAGCTCGCATAGCCGCCGCTCATATTCGTCGCGTGGAAAGATGTTCGGATTGTAATACAAAATCGTTATGTCAAAAAATTCACTCAGGTACTCAATCACATACGACGAGCAAGGTCCGCAACACGCGTGCAAAAGCAGGGTCGGGCGCGCTCCGTTCAACGAGGAAATTAAAGAATCAAGCTGCTGCTGATACGGCAATTTTTTCATAACTAAAGAACTAATTCCTCCTCACTAACAAAAAAAAACGGTGGTCAGTCGCGCGCGCTCAGCGCAAGCCAAAACCACCGTTTTGTATTCTTACAGTTTTTTTACATTCTGTTCAAAGTTACGTCAAAGGCAATGTATGCAGCCGGCGGAATTACTCCCGGGTAGCCTTGCTCGCCATACGCCAAATCCGGCGGAAGAACGATTGTGCGCGACTCGCCCTTTTTCATATCCTGAACCATAAGGTCAAATCCCGGAATCATCTGTCCGGCACCAGTGGTAAAGTCAAGGTCTCCGCGACCAGCAGACTGATCGAATACTGTTCCGTCTACAAGATATCCCTTGTATGCAACGTAAACATGCTTTCCCTTGCCACACTTTTCGCCGCTTCCTTCCTTTGTAGTCTTATAGTAAATTCCGTCCTCAGTTTTTGTGTAGCTAGGGAATTTTTTCTCTACCTCAGCAATTTTTGCCGCATATTTCTTTTCTTTTGCGGCGGCAGCCTTAACTGCGGCTTCCTTGTTGTATTTATCCCAATCTGCCTGAGTGCAGGAGAATTTTTCTGCGTCCTCACCCTGACGGATGATTCTTACAGATTTAATTTCATCACCCTGCTGAACGGCGTTAACCACATTCTGGTCGTCCTTAGTTACAACGTGGCCAAAAATTGTGTGCTTGCCGTTAAGCCATTCTGTAGGAACGTGAGTAATGAAAAACTGCGAGCCGTTTGTATTCGTACCGGCGTTTGCCATTGCAAGGTATCCCGGCTCAGTAAATTTGTACGGAACTTCCTCATCCGCAAATTTATATCCCGGACCACCTGTTCCGTTGCCGCGCGGGTCGCCACCCTGAATCATAAAATCCTTGATTACGCGGTGAAACTTAAGTCCATCATAGAACGGCTTACCCTTAGCAGCGTCCAGCGTTCCTTCTGCCAAGCCAACAAAATTGCATACTGTAAGCGGAGCGTCCTTGTAATACAGTTCAAGAGCAATATCACCCTTTGAGGTGCTCATAATCGCAAACAATCCGTCTTTTCCCTTTATAGAATCCATAGCCTTTCCTTTAGAGCTGCACGCTCCATTCATTAAAATCATCGCACCAAAAAGTGCTGCAAAAAAAATCTTTTTCATCGTGATAAAACTCCGTATCGCCTATTTGAACTGAAGCATGAACCACTTATAGATGGCGTCCATGCGCACCGTCATTGAATCCTCTATCTGGTCGCGAACACCAGGCGCACTGCGGGCGCTTACATCAGCGGCAAGATACAAAAGCAGGCTGTCTCCCAAATCTATAGAAAGCACGCTCATACGAAGATTTTCTGGCATTACCGCCTTAAATCCCAACTTGCTCATCGGTACCGTGTTCAGGAACGTAGCATACAGCGTGTTTCCGCTCTGACGATAGTTCAGCTTATATTTTGTGTCGCCAAACGTATGATCGTGCTGATAACAGTATGCAACAAGACCGTCCGCGCTGCCTTCAATAGGGTCTGCAACCGGTGTGTCAGAATTCAAGCCAGAAATCATGTATGCTTTTTTGTAAAGCACGTCAACCTTTCCGCGGTTGTGAACATATTTCATTCCTTCCATTTTGCTTACGGAACGGAACAGAACGGAAATTTCGTCCGTCGTTATGGTTTTGTCAGAATTTTCCGGTAAAAGCTCGCTTTTTGGAATCAGATATAAGAATTCCGCAAGGAACGGAACGCCCTTTACCGTTGCGCTTATCAAATTCGATTTGATTTTTTCGGCGTATTCACATTCCGGAACCATTGTAATCACGTTGTCCTTTTTGTCATGAACGATTGAAACAGTTCCGTTCTTCAAAAGCTCGTCCGCGTATTCTTTGCTCACGATGTCTTTTACAGAAGTCTGACAAAACGCGCTTAAACCAAGCAGGAATGCACATGCGGCAAAAATAAGTTTTTTCATAAAAATCCTCCGTATTTTAGCGCTCAAATCCCTTGTACAGAACGCGAACCTGCTTGTACAGACCTTCTCCCTCTGATTTTGTGTCGATATCTGGAATGTCGTTGAGCGTTGTATGAATAAGACGGCGCTCAAACGGATTCATCGGCTCAAGAAGAATGGACTTGTGGCTTTGATGAACCTTGTCGGCAGTAGTGTAGGCAAGGCGAACTAATGATTCTTCGCGGCGGATGCGGTAATTTTCTGTGTCCAGAATAACGCGAATTTCCTCGTGACCAAGGCGGCCGGCATAAATATTTGCCAAAAGCTGCAATGCGTCAAGGTTCTTTCCCTTGCGGCCAATAAGAATTGACGAACTCTGTGAATTCAATTTGATTCCAATCTTCTTTTCCTCGCGGAACACAACCTCAACCTTTGCGTCATAGCCCATTTTTTCAATTATGGTCTGCACAAAATCAACCAGTTTTTCTTCAAATTCACCCTGTGGAACAGGATTTGCAACAACCTTTGAAGCCGCCGCAAACGAAGAATTCTGAGATGCCGTTGTCTCTACATCGTCCGCCGTGTGAACGGCAATTTTTACATAACCGTTCTTAAAAAGTGATTTTTTCTGAGTCTCAAGAATCTCAACATCAAACTGATCCCTCTGAAGACCAAGCTCGTTGGCTGCATTTTCAATCGCTTCTTTTTCAGTTTTTCCTTCAAATTCGTAAGTCATATATTACTCCTCATCTTGTAATTATTTTGTTTTATTTTTCAATGCCATTTCGGCACGTTTTTTCTTCATCGTATTATTGATTATAATCTGCTGACCCATCTGGAAAATATTGCTTATCGTCCAATACAGCAAAAGTCCCGACGGCGCATTATAGAACAGAACAAAGAACATAATCGGCATTCCGTACATCATCATCTGCATCTGTGCCTGCGTTGAGCCGGCCGCCGCAGTTCCGCCGTTTCCGGTGATTTTTCCGAACAAAAGCTGTGACACAAGATAAATAAACGGAAGAATGCGAACCTGGTTTCCAAAGAACGGAATATTGAATCCCAAAGTATGAACGCTGTCGCCCGAAGAAAGATCTTCAATCCAATGAGGAATGAAAACAGAACCGCGGAATTCAAAATAGTTGTTGAACAGATTATACATCGCAAACAAAATCAAGAACTGAACGAGCATCGGAAGACAGCCGCTCATCGGATTGTAATCCGCAGATTTATACAATTTTCCCATTTCTTCCTGAAGTTTTGCCGGATTGTCCTTGTACTTTGCCTGAAGCGCCTGCATCTTAGGCTGAATTTCCTGCATCTTGAGCGTAGACATTGACTGCTTTCGCGTAAACGGGAACATCAGAAGCTTTATAAGAATCGTCATTATGATAATGGAAATTCCCCAGTTATGGACGAATTTATAGATTACTTCCATAATCCATTTAAGAACTGTTTCAAGCCAGCCAAGCCAGCCGTTGGAATTCATACATTCGTTAAGCTTAAGTCCGCCCACAGCCCATGAATTTTTTTCCGCATTATTAAAAATCTTAAGATTTTTTTCGTCGCGTGGACCAAAATACATAAAGTAGGAATCATTTACGTCATTTTCGTTTATTGGCTTACGCACAAGAATTGCCTGCGCGTTTGAATAATCATTTACTTCAACAAGCGTTGAATAATACGTAAAATCCATTTTTTCGGTGTTTTCTGGAACGACAAGCTCAACAAAGTATTTTCCGGCAATTCCGTTCCAAATGTATTCCTTATTGTACATCTTGAACTGCTTTGCGCTTATAACCTGGCGTTTTGCTTTGCTTCCATTGAACGAAATGAATTGGCGGTTTTCGTAGCGGTTCAATTTTGGATTGAAGTGAGGACCAATCTGCGGCGAGGTTCTGAGCGTGTATCCCAAATTTGCAATGTCGCCCTCAAGACTATGGAATAAAATTTCCAGCTTGAACATATAACTTTCGGAATCGAACGTATATCTCTTTCCAAAGACAAACTTATTCACCGAACCGTCTTCATTTTTAATTGAATACGTCTTTGTAAAAAGATATGTGTTGTCGTTTTCTTTTGTAAGCGCAAATAAATCGTTTGAAATTTTGCTGTCCACGTCTCCAAAAGCAACGGCACACGCGCGGTTAAGCGCCGAAACATTATCGACCATCTGAATTCCATCTTTTGTGTCAGTGTCGATATGCTCCTTCAATTTGTAGCTGATTATGTCTCCACCACGATTTGTAAGAATAATTTCCGCCTTTTGAGTGCTTACGACGGTCGTTTCTTCTTCCGTAATTTCTTTTTCAGATTCTTCCGCAACTATAATGGAACTTTTTTCGCCATTAAATTCCTCATGTCCTGCGTTTTCCTCATTCTGCACGTCAGAAGCTGCCGTCTGCTCAGTTTTTGACGTGTCCGTATACTGCGTTGAATTTGGAAACAACTTTGTCTGAATGAATAGAGAAGCGAAAACCACAATCGTAGAAAGAATAATCGCAATAATCGTATTTTTTGTCATGATTTTCTCCTGATGACTTTAAAACGGTCATGGAACCGGATCATAGCCACCTTTAGAATATGGATTGCACCGTAAAATTCGTTTGATTGCCATAAAGGTTCCTTTACCAGGACCATATTTTTGAATTGCTTCCAGCGCGTATTGAGAGCACGTAGGCGTGAATCTGCAACAAGCAGGGAACAAAGGCGAAATATATTTTTGATAAATACGGATAAAAAAGCAGAAAAATTTTGTTAAAAAATTTTTCATTCCTTCAATAATCCTGCCTTTTGAAACAATGTACGAAATTGAACACATCGCGTGCTGAACGAGTCATTTCCGGGATACACAAGTAATAACATATCGTATCCGGTGTTCAGATGTGTTTTTAATAAACGATAGACTTCACGGCTGTAACGTTTTGACAAGTTCCTTTGCACTGCGTTACCGTATCCGCGCGGCAAAGGAAAACCAACTCTGTTCATTTCCGTACCATTTTCTTCATAGAAGATTTTGGCACCGGGAATACTTGCCTTTTTTCCGTTTTTAAACAGTTTCTTAAATGTAACAGGATTTTTTATCCGCTCCTCACGTTTAAAAAATCCTGTTTTAATCAAGTCTGTTTCCATCCCTAATCAATATCAGTAAGGCTTTTTTTCGTCAGAAATTGAAAGCTTAGCACGTCCCTTTGCACGACGACGTGCAAGAACTTTGCGGCCACCCTTTGTAGCCATGCGTGCTCTGAAACCAAATTTTCTATTGCGTTTAACTTTGCTTGGTTGATATGTACGTAACATAAGTCCAATGCTCCTTATAAATAAAATCCGTATATTTTATGCGAATTATAAAATATCAAAATATGGTAAAAAAATATATCACTTATTCCGATTTTTGGTCAACATGGTTTGCTCCATGCTTTTAAACTTGTTTAAAAGTTCCTGCGGAATTTCGTTACTTTTTTCATTACTTTGATTATCGTCTGATTTTTCATACTTCTTAAGAACAGTTTCTTCTTCCTCTATCTTTTTGCTCAGACGCTGATTTTCCTTTGCAAGCTGCTTTTCATATTCTCCGTCCGAAGCGCCGCACAGCATTGCATTGCTGCCTTTTATTCTAAAGGCGAGCGATTTTATTTTCATTTCAGGAACGTACATCTCAAGTCCGCGCAGAATGAATTTTTTGTTCATCTGCATCATCTGACTCCAGCCGGGATGATCAGTCTCTATCAACAGAATTCCGTTTTTTGTGTCCACTATTTTAGAATGCTCGTACAAATTTTGCCCGCAACCGCTTATTTTTGTGATTATCGTTTTCCATGAATTGAAAAATTTATTGTTTTTTTCAAGCGTCGCTTTTTCAATGCTGGTGAATGTGGTCATTATCATTTCTGAACACGAGATAACGTCATTTTTGCTCATTCCATTCTCCATTCGTTACATTAAAAACCCGCGTCGTTTCTTTTTTGTAGCGCTCATACGGTTCACCAGGAAGAAACGTACAAAAAAGCTGCTCGTATTCTGGCAGCATGGACGTAAGACGTGCGCGTTTTTCTGGATCAAGCTCAAGCATTACGTCGTCCATCAATAAAACTGGCTTTGAGCCGGTAATGCGCGTGTAGTAAACTGCCTGTGCCACGCGCAACAAAAGAGAAATAAGACGGCATTGCCCAGTGGAAGCCGTAGGAATAAACTGCTTTCCGTCCTTTATAAAAATTATTTTGTCGCGGTGCGGTCCCGAAAGGGTAGTGCACATTATCTTGTCCTGCTCTCGTTTTTCTTTAAGAACAAAAAGAATGTCGTTTACCGTTGGAAATTTGGTACCAACTTCGTCCTTAATTTCCTTCCATGAAGGAACATACGAAATGGAAATTCCCTGAATGCCGGAAATTTGCTCGTATAATTTTCCAAAAATTTCATTGAACTGAAAAATTGCCGTCTTGCGCTTTTTTTGAATTTCCAAGCCCTTTTGAGCAAGCTGCAAATCATAGATGTCCAGCATGTCGTATTTGTTTTCTTTTAAAAGAAGATTGCGTGTCTTAAGAATTTTGCGATAATTGCGCAGATCATCTATATATAAGCCATCGTACATTGTAAGAGACTGGTCTAAAAAAAAGCGGCGAAATTCCGGCTCGCCTGTAGCAAATCTCATGTCATCATGACAAAAAACAACACATGGAATAGTATTTATAAGCTCCTTGCGGTCTTTTATACGCTTTCCGTTTTTTTCTATAATTTTTTTATTCTTATCATAAATAATGCTTATCTGCTGCGTGCTTTCCTTGTCGTTTGTATAAAGCGCACGGAGCGAAAAATTCTGCTCTCCCTCTTTTATAATCTGCGCGTCGGAATGTGTTCTGAACGACGAACCATATGCCGAATAATAAAGAGATTCCAAAAGATTACTTTTTCCTTGTCCGTTTTGACCCACAAAATAAATTTCGCGAGAATACAAGTCAATTTTGTCGTTTTTGAGATTTCTAAAATTATATAAAGAAAGAGAAAGAAACGGCATACGGATTCATTAAAAAAAAAAGACCTTGAATTGTCAACATAATTCAAGGTCTTTGCTTCATAAATTACGTATTCTAATTGTTCAAATTCATCGGCATTACAATATGGAAGTAGTCAGCAGCCGGTTCAGGACGAACGGTAACGGCTCTCATTGCCTCCGTAAATTCAAACACAATTTCTTCCGTCTTAATGTTGCGAAGAGGCTCCGAAATATAGCTGCTGTTAAGCGCAATCGTAATCTCTTCGCCGTCATATTCACATGGAATTTCCTCGTCGGCGGTTCCAAGCTCTGATTCCGGAGAAATAAGCGTAAGCGTTCCGTTTGAAATTTTGAACACGATTCTATTCACTTTTTTGTCAACCATTATTTCCGTTCTCTTAAGAGCAGACTCAAGGTCGAGCTTGTTTACTTTAAAGTAGTGTGCCTGACTTTCTGGAATTACCTTCTGATAATTAGGGAACTGACCATCCAAAAGCTTAGAGGAGAATTCATAACTTCCAAAGCGCGCAAAAATCAACTTATCAACAATCGCAAGCTGAATATTTCCTTCATCTGGTGCATTCTTAAGAATACATTTGAGAATTTTTGTAGGAACTATTGCAGACTCAAAATTAATTCCTGCGTCAACAGCCTTTTCTGCATAAGAAAGACGGCGTGCATCAGTAGAAACCATAACAAGCTTGTCGTCCTTTTTGGTAAAATAAACACCTGTCATAAAATAACGGTTAGGATCATTTGAAACGGCAAAAATCGTCTGCTGAATCATTTCTTTTATATCCTTTGAAGGAACTTCAAAGAAAGGAACATCGTTTGCAACCGGAATTTCGGCGAATTTTTCGCTTGCGATGCTTTTAAGCTGAAATTTTATCTTTTTTGCAACTGGTCTAATTGTTACTTTTATGTCCTGCTGGTCAAATTCAATTTCTCCGTTTGGAGAGGAAGAAAGTATGCTCATGAATTTATCACAGAAAATGGTAGTGCTTCCTTCTTCAGTAATATCTACAGGAATTTGAGTTATGTAATTTACCGACGTGTCGGAAGCTTTTATTGTAAGAGTGTTGTCCTTTGCAATAAGAAGAATATTGGAAAGAATAGAAATCGGACTTTTATTTGTTATGATTTCCTGAGCAATTGCAACTTCCTTTATCATTGCATCACGGTCGAATGAAAATTTCATATAGAACTCCTATAAAAGAATTACTTTTTTATGAACCTAAAATTTATTAAATTTATAAATTTAGTAAATTTAATAATAAGGTCGTGTTTAAAGTGGAAAAATAACTTAAATACTTATAATTAAAGTAATTAAGTTGTTAATAAGTCACGAATTCTTATTAACATATTATAGACAAATTCACAAATTCAACGGAATTTGAATATTTGTTCACAATTTTTCCACAACATTTTATCATATTATGAACAAATTTGTCTTTAATTTTTAAACTTTTTAACTTCTTCCATAAGAATTTTTATGCGCGAAGAAAAGCTTGCGTCCGTTTGTATTTTATCATGAATTGAATTGTACGCATGCATGATTGAAGAATGATCTCGGCCGCCAAATTCATTGCCTATTTCTGTAAATGAATATTCCGTCATTTCGCGGGCAATATAGATTGCTATAAACCGCGCGGACGCATATTTTTTGTCACGCTTTTTGCCCTTTATGTCTGAGACGGAAATTTGATAATTTTCGGAAACTACCTTCATGATGTTTTCTATAGATATGTTTCCTACTGAAGGCTCACTATAAATGTCAGAAAGTTGCTGCTGGGCAATTTCTATGGTAACGCTTGAGTCTACAAATTCTGCATATCCAAGTACCTTATTCAATGCAGACTCAAGGTCGCGGATATTGGTTTCTATGGTTCGCGCAATGTAATCTATGACTTCCTCAGTTAAATCCTTACCTTTTAGTTCCAGTTTTTTCTGAATTATGGCTTTTCGAGTTTCGTAATTCGGTGGCTGAAGATCCATACACATTCCGCTTCCAAGGCGGCTTACAAGGCGATCCGCCATGTTCTGAATTTCCTTAAGCGGACGGTCACAGGTAAAAACCATCTGGGCATTTTTTTTGTGGAGTGCTTCAAACGTATAAAAAAGCTCTTCTTGAATTCCTTGTTTGTTCTGTAAAAAGTGAATGTCGTCCAAAAGAAGGACGTCCAGATTGCGGTATTTTGTCTTGAATTTTTCAGAATTGCGATTTAAAAGAGAAGAGGTGAATTCGTTCAAGAAGGATTCTGCCTGAATGTAGCAAATCTTGAGATTTCCGCTTGAATTTTCCAAGATTCTGTTTCCGATTGCCTGCATAAGGTGGGTTTTTCCTAAGCCTACGCCGCCGTATAAAAGAATTGGGTTTGCTTTTTTTCCTGGATTTTCTGCAACCGAAATGGCAACGTTGTATGCAAATTTGCTTGAGCTTCCTTCGCCTGGAATAAATGATTCAAACGTAAAATTTTCATTGAGCGTTGAATTTTTTGGAAGATTTTTTTTCTTTTTTGGAGTTTCTTCTTTAAGTTCTTTATATTCGCTGTATTCAGCGGGAATTTCTTCACGTATTGTTGTGCTTTGATTTTTTTGAATTTTATATTCAACGGAATCTGATTTTTGTGATTCTGAAGAAGATGGAGTTTGCATGTTAAAAAAGGGTACAATTTCAATTTTTGACTGTCCGGTAAGCTGCTGTATTGTCTGCTCAACCTTCTGAACGTTTCCTTTTGATTTCATTTTTTGCCACATGAAATCTGAGGGAACTGAAACGGAAATTTTATCGATTGTGTCTTCTATATATTCCATTTTAAACCACAAGATGAATTCTGATTCTTTTTCTTCTTTTTTTAATTCATCTTTTATCTGGTTCATAGCATATTGCCAGACTTCTTTGTAATTGTATTCGCTCATAACACGGAATTATAAACCGCCTTTACCTTTTTTTTCAATTAATCTATACTTAATTACGCAATTTAAGTAATTGTTTTCATATTATATTGTGTTTAAAAACACGCTTTTCATAACTCTTTTCAAGGAAAAATAAATGTCAGCAGATTATGGTGCAAGTAATATCCAGGTTTTAAAAGGTCTTGAGGCTGTTCGTAAGCGTCCTGGTATGTATATTGGTTCTACAGGTCCGCGTGGGCTTCATCATCTTGTTTATGAGACGGTTGATAACTCAATCGATGAGGCAATGGCAGGCTTTTGTGACAAAATCATCGTTGCACTTGAAAAGGACGATGTTGTCCGCGTTGAGGATAACGGTCGTGGTATTCCTGTTGACATTCACCCTACAGAAAAAATCAGCGCGCTTGAACTTGTTCTTACACGACTTCATGCCGGCGGAAAATTTGACAAAGGCTCTTATAAGGTTTCGGGCGGTTTGCACGGCGTTGGTGTTTCCTGTGTAAACGCTCTTTCTGACTGGATGGAAGCAACCGTAAAGCGTGACGGACACATTTATCAGCAGAAATACGCGCGCGGAATTCCAAAGACAAAGGTTGAAGTAATAGGCGATGTTCCAGAAGATGTGCACGGAACTACAATCCGCTGGAAGCCTGATGCAACTATTTTTACGGAAACCGTGGTTCACGATTACGATGTTCTTAAAAAACGACTCCGAGAGCTTGCTTTTTTGAACAGTGGAATCGTAATAATTTTCCGCGATGAGCGTCTTGAAAATCCAAAGGAAGAAATACTCAAGTTTGAAGGCGGAATCAATCAGTATGTACGCGAGCTTAATGCTGCCAAGCAGAGCAAATTCTACCTTCCTGCAGAGCCAATTTACATCACCGGCGAAAAGGATGATGTAGTGACGGAGCTTTCGTTCCAGTATAACGACGGTTTTGACGAGAACATCAACACTTATGTAAATGACATTAACACCCGCGATGGTGGTACACATCTTGAAGGATTCAAGTCTGCGCTCACATTCGTTCTGAACAAATTCCTTGAAGCAAACGAAAAACTTAAAAAGAAAATCGACAAGGACGAAAAACTTACAGGCGACGACGTTCGTGCCGGAATCGTTGTAGTTCTTTCTATGAAAGTTCCTGAGCCAGAATTTGAAGGTCAGACAAAGGAAAAACTCGGAAACACAGAAGTCCGCACGATTGTGGACAGCCTTGTAAAAGAAAAACTCACGATTTTCTTTGAGCAGAATCCTGCCGTTCTTGAAGGCGTTCTTGATAAAGCCATTGGCGAAGCCACAGCCCGAATCGCTGCCCGCAAAGCAAAAGACGCAAGCCGCAAAAAGACGATGAGCGACGGTTTTGGACTTCCTGAAAAACTTTCTGACTGCTCATTAAAAGACCCGGAGCAGTGCGAGGTTTACATCGTAGAGGGAGATTCTGCCGGTGGTTCTGCAAAGAAAGGACGCGACCCAAAAACTCAGGCTATATTGCCTCTTTGGGGAAAAATGCTCAACGTAGAAAAAGTTCGCCCAGAAAAGGTAATGAACAACGACAAACTTGAGCCTGTAATCGCAACTCTTGGTGCAGGATTTGGAAAAGACTTTAACATCGAAAAACTCCGCTATCATAAAATCATCATTATGGCCGATGCCGATGTTGATGGTTCTCATATCCGCACGCTTTTGCTGACGTTCTTCTTTAGATATATGCCACAGCTTATAGAAAACGGCTATGTATATCTTGCCATGCCACCTCTTTTTAAAGTTCAGCTTGGAAAAAAAGAACCAGTTTACTGCTACAGCGATGCAGAACGCGATGCCGCTTTGGAAGCCCTTGGAGAGCAGCGCGACAAGGCAGACGTTCAGCGTTACAAAGGTCTTGGTGAGATGGACGGAAACCAGCTTTGGGAAACCACAATGGATCCAGCTCACCGCAAGATGCGCGTAGTAACAATCCCCGACGCCATCGCCGCCGACAAAATATTCAGCGTCTGCATGGGCGAAGAAGTAGAACCCCGTCGCCAGTTCATCGAAAGCAACTCAAGTTACGCTAATTTGGATATTTAGAATTTATTTGTATATAAGCGGATATTTTTCTGGATGCAATATGGAATCTTTCTCAATATCTATATCAAGATGTTCCCAATGAAAGTTTCCCATAGAATCTATTGAAAAATCGTTTATTTCTGAAATTCTCGCATTATAAAAGATTGGATATTGCTTAAAATCTACAAAAATTTCTTCATCATTATATAGAATCCAAAAACCGAAAGGAGAGATGTTTGTTATTTCTGCTGTTTTAGTTTTTGCTAAAGTGATTGTTCCAGTGTTCATTTATCAACTCCAAATTTTCTTTTACGAGAGAAATGATTTTGTTAATATCCTGTTGAGAAATATTAATTACATTTGCAACAGAAACCTCTGGCTCAATCCAAATTTTTGCTTCACCTTCTGGAGAGGAAACATGAATATGCTTTCTAGTTTCTTCCCTAGAAAAAAAATAAAATCTGAATTCTTTGTATCTGAAAACTGTTGGCATCTAACTAAATAATAAAATTATAAATAATAAAAAGCAATAAAAATGTAACCTAATCAAATTCTTTTAAAACTTCATTTACATAAACACGCACATCATCGGCAATTGCAGATTTCAGAAGATTTACATTTTCCTTATTATTCTTAAAACTTTCTCCCACAGGAACAAAAAGTTTTACAACATCAATTTCTAAGGCATCCGTAATCTGAGAAAGAGTTTTTTCCGAGCACCAAGTTCTTCCCTGCTCAAGGCTTTTTATTGTGTCCTCAGAAACATTTGCCTTTTCGGCAAGCTGAAACTGTGTGAGTTTTTTTGATTTTCTGATGAGTTTTATGTTTTCTCCAAGACGGTTTTGTATTTCCAATGAATTCATTTATATATTCTTAGCGAATTTGTTTTATTTCTGAATTGAGTTTAATTACTAAAATTTAAAAAAGAGTATTTGTATTACTCATAAATATGTAATATAATTACTCTTATAAGGATTTAGGTAATATTAGGTTTGAAAACTTAAAAATCTTTCGTTGAAAGAATAGTTTCATCTTTTCTTAATCCTAAGAGGAGCTTTTATGAAAAAGATTCTTATCTCTTTTATGGCAATTTTTTTATGTTTGTTTATTTCTTGTTCTCAAGATTCATCATCAGAAGATTACAAATATTTTTCTGAAAATACATATATTAGTAATTTATTCTCTGAAATCCATAAAAAAAATCCAGTTATAAAAAATTTTTTACCTTCTTCAAAATCTCCAAGCACTGAATTTACTATTTACAAATGTCCTACTTCAAGATTAGAAGGAAAAATGCATAGTCCTTTTTCTGTAGATATATTGTTTTGGGTAGAAGGTGAAACTTTATATTACTATGCTAAAGAAAAAATTAAGTTTCAAGAAAATCATATATATGATTTTGGTCCTATTATAAAGTTTTATGATATTTCTGATAGCTTAGAATATATTGATTTAAGTGGTTTTGATTTAACAATAAATGATAAAGAAAAGTTTTCTGACCCTGAATTTAAATATTTCCCTAAATATTCCGCTATTACATTTGGAGGGTGTACTTCATTGAAAAATATAGAATTTGGAAAGAATAAGAAAATTTTTGTTAATTATAAAGGATTATTTTCGGGTTGTTCATCTCTAGAAGAAATTGATTTATCTTTTTTTGATACAGATTTTGATATTAGTTATTTTTCTTCAATGGAATCTATGTTTGCTGGATGTAGTTCCCTCAAAGAAATAGATTTAAGCTGTATTAATGATTCTTCTAAAGTTATATCAATGGAGAATATGTTTAGTGGATGTACATCTCTCAAAGAAATTAATTTAAGTTATTTAAATACATCTAATGTTACATCAATGAAATATATGTTTGAAGCTTGTGCATCTCTTGAGGAAATAGATTTTTCAAATTTTTCTACAAGCAGTTGTGAAGAAATGACAGGCATGTTTAGAGATTGTATTGCTCTAGAAAATGTCGATATCTCCAAATTTGAAACAAACAATGTAAAAACTAATGAATCTCTTAGTGGATTTAGATATATGTTTAAAGGATGTTCATCATTAAAAGAACTTGATGTTTCATCTTTTGAAATTGCAGATGGTTCTGATTGTAGAGAAATGTTTGCAGATTGTACAGAATTAACTACTATCTATGCAAAACCTGGAACAGACTGGGATGGGTATAATTATGAAACAAAGTCTTATAGAATTAAAAATACTGATATATTTGCTAATTGTATCAGTCTTGTAGGTGGAAAAGGAACATCTTATGCGAATGATAAAATAGTTACAGGAAGAACAAGAATAGACGGGCTTGATGATGGTACAGGATTTACAAGAGGATATTTTACAGAAAAGCAATAGATAGTTTTTTAGTGAAAATAAATAATAAGAATCCGAGTTCTAGTGAAACAAATAGTAAACTCGGATTTTTTCTTTAAAAGCTGTTTTATATCTAGTCACTTTCTTTTTCTTTCGGATAATAAAACTCCAGCTCAGGGTAAAGCCCCTGTATAAGGCGGAAATGTCCGTCGCGAGTCCAGAGGGGCACATCATATTTCATGGCGCAAAAAGCAATCATTACGTCTGCCAATGGAAGCGTGATTCCGTTTTCGCGTAAGGTCTGCAGCATAAAGCCTACGCCTTCAAAATCATATTCATCGGTATGGAGAAGGTCAAATGTTGTAAAAGACTCTAGGATATCATCAATTTCTGCATTTGTTCTTGCTCCATGCAAAACCTCAGATTTTACAATTCCGCAGATTGCTACAGGCAGTGAGTCAACTTTTTTTGCCAATTCAGATTTTCGGTCGCGGTAATAATCAATAAGAATATTTGAATCTGCTAAAATCATATCATGCTCACCCTTCGTAGCACATTTACTGCGTCCTCGTCTATATCAATTGATTCTATTGCGTCCATAACTTCTTTTCTGCTTCTTGTTGCTGGAGTAGGCGGAGTAACATTCTGGCGAATTCTGGCAATAAATTCCTTGCGACGTTTTTCTTGTTCCTCTGTCTGCGGAGGATTAACAACTCTCTTGGATTCTTCAACAAGATGGTCGTAATCTTCAACGGTAATCATCACACATTCCGGTGCATTATTTTTTACAATCACCTTGATACCGTCGCGCTTTACTTCCTCAATGATTTTGCCCGCCTCGCCCTTGTTAAAACGGCTGATTGGCACAAAGCTTTTGAGCATTTTTGATGCGGTTAAAGTGTCGTACATATAAGTCTCCTATTGCCAGCGGTACACCATGGATGTCATAAAATTATCTATTAAAATAATGATAAATACAACAGATATATATGTCAATAAAATAATTGATAAATATAGTTATGAGAATCTCGAAAAATTTTAGTTTTTAGAGTTGCCCTTATCTGTAATTTTACAGATATGATAACCTCTAAAAATTGAAATTTTTAGAGACAACTATGCTGGCAACTATGCCAACATTTTTCTATATTTATTTAAAAAATTATGGTATAGTAAGATTATGCCAACGGTTTTAAGTGAGAAAGGCTATAGATTTTTCTTTTTCTCAAATGAAGGAAATCCATTAGAGCCTTGCCATATTCATGTTCGTAAAAATGGTTCTTTGGCAAAATTCTGGGTAGATAAAAAATGTTCGCTTGCACAAAATTATGGATTTACCGCGTCAGAATTAAATGAGATTTCAAAAATTATAGATTCTAATATAACTACAATAACGGAGGCTTGGAATGGATTTTTCTCTGAATAATGCAAGAGCCCAAAAGGTTTGGTGCGATACAGATAATTTATGGCTTTTACTTATTGACGGAAGACAACTTTCTGTACCTCTGATTTTTTTTCCAAGATTATCAAATGCAGATTCTGAAAGCCGTTCTAATTATGAATTGAGTGGCGGTGGAATTGCAATTCATTGGGAAAGTCTTGATGAAGATTTGTATGTACCCAATTTGCTTCTTGGAATTACAGATGTAAACAGACTTAATAAATCTGCTTAATTAAAGGTATATTCAAATGAAAATATAAAACAATCTCTTCCAATAGAAACTCATCCTTGTAATAGTTCTGATTTTTATAACAATCAAAATTTAATAAAATCAATCGAAAAAGATTTGGATAATTTAACTTGTTTAAATTTAAATGATTTGAATAGAGTTATTAAAAATCGTCATCAAGACAAACAAGATAATTTTACTTATTATCAAATTGATATTATAGCAAACAATACTGATCCTTCAATTATTAGACAATATTTATTAGATTGCGATTGCAAAATTGAATTATATTATATAGATGTTAAAATTGAAGTAGATGTTTATGAAGATCCTATAAAACCTTTTATTAATAAAGTTTTTCTTCAATTGACTCCTGATTCTATTGTTAAAATGGATGCTTTTTTTATGAATGAATATTTCGAAAGTGTTAAAGATTTATTTTTTCCTACCAATGGTGTCGATAAAATAAATAATTTATTTTCAAGAACGGAGCAATCTTAAACATATAAAGGAATGGATTCAAACGAAAAATATTTTGCTCAAATATATATTAGAGCTGACACGAGAAAAATGGAAATAAAAAGAAAATATCAAACAGTGTTGGA
>CAKZZR010000138.1 GCA_937885475.1 uncultured Treponema sp. | reverse complement strand
CATTTTTACCCACCACCCTTTTTTATAAATCGAAACGAGTCATTTTTCCCCATTAAAAAACATTTTTTACGATTTTTATTGACGATAGGCAGCACTTTTTATTACATTTAAAGACAAAGAATAAATCTTGAACTAAAAAAACAGAGGTATATAAGATGACATTAAAACCATTGGCAGACAGAGTTCTTGTTAAGAACGACAAAGCGGAATCCAAGACAGCAAGCGGAATCATCATTCCGGAAGCAGCACAGGAAAAGACACAGACTGCAACCGTTGTTGCCGTAGGTCCGGGAACAGAAGAGGAAAAAATCACCGTAAAGCCAGGCGACAGCATCATGTATGACAAATACGCCGGCACACAGGTAAAAATCGACGGCGAGGAGCATCTGATTCTCCGCATGTCTGACATCATCGCTCTTATCGAAAAATAAGAGAATCCTGCCATAACATAAAAAATCCCGCTCCTCAGCAAGAGCGGGATTTTTTATGCCTGCTTCTGCTTTATCTTAGCAAGCAAGAGGCGTGCCTCGGCGTTCTTTGAGTCCAGCGTTACGGCATATTCCGCGCAGCGCCGTGAATTCTTCAGATCGTCAGTGCTGAAGTATATTTCTGCCATGCGGTACATGATGACGGATTTGAGATGCACATCCGAGCTGCGTCCGTTTGCCCGGCTATAGAGCGCAAGTGCGTCATCGTTCTTTCCAAGCGCAGAATAGAGCATAGCAAGATTCACGACGGCACCATCGCTTGCAAGAACAAAGACGTTCCGCGCAGAATCCCCTGCCTCAAACACAGCTGCCTCGTACAGGCAGAGCGCGTCATCGGCACGCAGTGAAAGGGACGCAAAATAGGCGGCAAGCTCCAATTCCCGCTGACTCAAAAGCGGCAGCTTGCGGATTACGTTCGTCCAAAAACTTGCGTCCGGCGTAATGTCGTATTTTTTTCCGATGTATTTATAGAACAACTTCCATGCGTCATCAATAAGCTTTGCAGAAAGAAAGTAATTTTCCGCATAGCCCAAAAGCTCCTCGTCATACACGCTGGGCGAAAGCATGTTCCGCTCAAGGATGCGCCAGATGTCGGCAGTCTTTTCCTTTTCGCTCAGATTCTGCTCGGTCTTGTAGCGTATATCCAGGCGAACAATGCTCAGGAGCGGGCTTTTTGTGCGCGCAAGAGATGCGTCAATTCTGTACACGGCATCGCTTACCGGAATGCGGGCGCGGCTGTCGTAGCGTTCCATCTCCAAAGTAGCAAGCCCGGCATCGCGGAGCATCTGTGTCTCTGAATCCTCGGCACGCTGACTGCTGGACTCCAGCGCAAAAGAAGCGTAGGCGGTGAGCGCCGGCACAAAATCCGGCCAATTGTCCGCGCAAAAGGTAAGCAAGGCAACGCAACGGTCGCCGTCAGCATTGTCCCGCGCCCACTTGGCGCTGTTCGTAAATGTAATAGGAAAAATAAGATTGTCGCGCGTTTCCTGCGGAATCAGCCAGCCCCCCTTGGAATCAGAAAGCGTCTGCAAAAACTCAAGGCGCACGTTCTCCGCCATCTCTGCGTCACTCAGCGACACATAGGAATCTGCGATAATCGAATAAAGCTGCTCTTCCGGTACCTTACGGCGGATTTTGCCGCTGCTCGTAGGATACAAGCGCTTGGCTGTTTCCGCATAGGAAAGCGAATCTGCATAAAAGCCACCGTCGTACAAGGCGAGCGCCCAAAAGAACGCGTCGTCCGCCCCAAATACCTCGGCAGGCTTTAAGGCGGCTATGCTTTGGTAGGCACCGTCAGCAAGGCGTAGCAAGGCGCAGTTACGGAGCCAGGCGTTGTCCTTCGTTCCAATATACGCGTCGTAATAAACCGGAAAATATTCCGCGGAATGAAAAACAACTTCCTTGCCTTCGCCGGCAGACTTGTCAAGCGTGTCGCGCAGCACCGCCTCGGAATACACGGAGCCGAATTTAGTTCCCTGCAGGGGCTTTCCGCGCAAAATCGCGTCAGAAAGCCGATTCTGTCTCATCAAAAAATGCACGTAGACGGCGTTAAGCTCCGGATTCTCAGGATTTTTTTTGAGCGCGGCAACAAGCACCTTCTCTGCCCTGTCCGGCATGGAAATCTGCACGTAGCGCCTGAAAATGCCAAGCTCCGCCCACGAGCCGTAGGCATATCTTTCTGCCCGCTCAAGCTCCTTGGCAGCATCCTTGAACTGATTCTGATGAATAAGCGCGTCAATCTGATCCAGTGATGACGTAAAAGAAAGCCGGGCGGCATTCTTTGAGCAGGACACAAAAAAAGCCGCAAGGAAAACAATACAGGCGATACGGCACAATTTTTTTCCACACGGCTTTTTCATACAGCGGCTCCGCAGTTATGTTATTTTAAAAGATCTTTGCTGATGTTATCAAGAATCGCGTTCGTGAACTTATGAGAATCGTCCACGCCGTAATCCTTTACAATCTCAACCGCCTCGTCAATGACAATGGCAGCAGGAACGTCCTTCTGATACAAAAGCGAGTACACGCTCATACGGATAACGGCAAGCGCAACCTTATTGATTCTGTCCAGGCTCCAGTTTGCAGAAAGATGATTCTTTATGATTTCATCAATTTCCGCAACATTCTCAACCGTGCCACGAACCAAAAGCCGGGCAAAGATATACAATTCTTCCTTTTTTTCAGGCGCAAGTCCGTCAAAAAGCTCCATCTGCTTATCCAGCAAGCAGAACTTTATGTCGTCCCCGGAAGCACCGTCCTCTGCCATATCAGCGTCATCATGCTCAAGCCAGGAAAAAGTAAGCAAATCCTCGATGCTAACTCCGCCCACGTCCCAGGAATACAGCGCCTGAAACGCAAGGATTCGTCCAATTCGTCGTGACATCACACGCTCCTTACCAAGAAAGAAGCTTTGTCAAAGCCTCGTCTTTTTTCTTGCGTTCTACGTTTTCTTCCTTATCCAAGCCCTCTGCAATTTCCTGCGCGGCAACAGTAAAATACTGCATTACCTTCTGCTGTCCAAGGGAACTGCGGATATAGTCGTATACGGTCGTCGTTGAATCCGGCTGAACTACGTCGCTCAAGCCGAGCATTTTTGCGTCATATTTCTTGATGATTGTATAGAACTGGAAGTGAGAGTCAAATTCAGAGACATTTGAAACATAATCCTTGTCGTTTCCAAAGAGGGTCAGCAAGTCCGTGTATGAAATGCCAAGCTGCTGTGCGCTCAGCTGGTTCTTGTTGATGAGCATCTCGCCGCTCTGAAAGCCGGAATTTTCCTTCTTCGACTCAACGGTAAGCTGATTCGTGGAAAGCTTCTTTTCCTTGAGCTTTGTATACAAATCGTTCGCCTTTGCGCGCGCGGTTTCGGCATTGTCTGCCTTTGGAACGACAACAAGATAGAGCTTCATCATGTCAGTCCATACAAAAGAAGACTTGTTCAGCTCGTAGAATGAGCGGATTTCCTTGTCTGTTGCGGCAACGGATTTCAATTCATTCTCGCGCTGGCTAACGATGTACTGCTGCACAATCGTCTGATTCTTAAGGTACGTCTTGTATTCTGCAACCGACATGCCAATCTGCTGCTTCATAAAATCATCAAGAGAAAGGTTCGTCTGCTGTTTTACAACCTGCTCCAGCTCGCTCTGTGTTACTGTGCGTCCCAAAAGCTGCTGCGAAACCTGCTGAAGGAACATGTTCTCAACGGCGCTGTCAGTAAGCGTGATTCCAGCCTTCTGAGCCGCCTGAAGCACGAGCTTTTCCTGAATGAGCGCGTCAAGCACCTTCTTGCGGTCGTCCACAGAAAGGGCGGCACCGCGCTGCTTTTCATACATCTCCACGCGGGTGCGAATCTGCTTAACGGTGATTGATTCATTCTTGTTCAATTTGACAACGGCAAGAACCTGCAAGTCCGACTGCGCAAAGACTGCCGCAGACATGAATAAAGCCAAGAATATGATTGCAAAACGTTTCATTTGTATTTCCTTACTTTTGTATTTGTAACACTTTGATTACATTGTATAACCGCGGAACCTCTGAAAGGTTACAAAAATTCCGCAGTTTTTTGCGCCAGAAAAAACTTTTTCCCAAAAAAAGTTTTTCAGCTGTTTTCCGGTGGAAGCCCTGCGCATATAGCAAACAGCGTTAAGAAAAACTTTTTCCCAAAAAGTTTTTTAGCTGTTTTCCAGAGGAAGCCCTCCGCTGATGACCGCACGGATTCGGCGCACACCGGCAGAAGAGCTCTGCTCCTTCTGAATCTTGAAGTCGCCGATTTGTGCCGTATGCTGAACATGCGGTCCCCCGCACACTTCCTTGCTGAACCAGTCGGAATGAGCGTCGCGGCCGATGGTGTACACCTTTACCTGCTCGCCGTATTTGTTTGCGAACAAGGCGCGCGCACCCTCTGCCTTTGCTTCTTCAAGCGTCTTTATTTCCATCGTAACAGGAAGGTCTTCCTTAATCTTCTGATTTACGATGTCCTCCACCTTCTGAATCTCTTCCTTTGTCATAGGGCGCTCAAAGGTGAAGTCAAAGCGCATACGCTCGTTGTTGATGTTGCTTCCCTTCTGCGCAACCTGATTGCCAAGCACGTTAACAAGCGCCTGCTGCAAAAGATGCGTTGCCGTATGATATTTTGTAGCAACGTCGCTCTGCTCCGCAAGGCCGCCTTTAGCCTGTCCTGCGTCGGCAGCCTTTGAAGCTTCCTGATGCTTGCGCTCAGCTTCCTTAAAGCCGTCCAAGTCCACTGTAAAGCCGTTTTCTGCGCCAAGTTCCTGCGTAAGCTCAACCGGAAAGCCGTAGGTTTCATACAGATTGTAGGCAACCTTTCCGCTGATGATTTTTTTAGGATTCTTCATCAGGTTCGGAAGCAGCTTCTGGAATTCTGCCTCGCCCTTACGGAGCGTCTGACGGAACTTATCTTCCTCTGCGGTAAGCTCGGATTTAACTTTTGCGGCATTTGATTCAAGTTCCGGATATGCGCACCTGAAGTTTTCGATTACGGCTTCGGCAATGTCGGCAAGGAATGATTTTTCGATTCCAAGCTTCATTCCGTGGCGGACTGCCCTACGGATAAGGCGGCGAAGCACGTATCCCGCGCCCACATTGGAAGGCGTTACACCGCGCTGATCTCCAAGAATGAACACCGCGGCGCGGCTATGATCTGCTATGATGCGAACGGATTTATCCTTTTCCTCATCGGTACCATACTGATAGCCGCCGGCAAGCTCTCCAATCTTAGAAATTATCGGCTGGAACACTTCGGTAAGGTACACGCTCGTCTTTCCCTGAAGAATACAATTGGTGCGCTCCAAGCCCATTCCCGTATCAACGTTCTGCTTTGGAAGCGGAACGAGCGTCTTTTCATCAATGCGGTTGTACTGCATGAAGACGTTGTTCCAGATTTCCATCCAGTTCGCGCTGTCCGTTCCCTTATTAGAGCCGGCTGGCGGCAAACCTTCACCAACCCAATAGAAAATTTCAGTATCCGGACCGCACGGACCTGTAGGACCTGCTGCCCACCAGTTGTCACTTGCAGGAAGATACGCAATTTTGTCTTCCGGCATTCCGTTGTCCTTCCAGTAGCCGGCAGCCTCCTCATCGCGAGGAGCATTCTCGTCGCCAGCAAAAACGGTAACGCTTATTTTGCGCGGATCAAGGGCAAGCCAATCCTTGCTGGTCAAAAATTCGTATGAGAACGCGATGGATTCTTTCTTGAAGTAGTCGCCAAGGGACCAGTTTCCGAGCATTTCAAAGCAGGTAAGATGGCTCGGATCTCCTACCTCGTCAATGTCGCCGGTGCGGATACATTTCTGATAGTCGGTAAGGCGCGTTCCTGAAGGGTGTTTTTCGCCCAGAAGATATGGAACGAGCGGATGCATTCCCGCAGTCGTAAACAGAACGGATGGATCATTTTCAGGAATCAGGGACTGACCTGAAATTTCAGCGTGATTTTTGCTCTTAAAAAACTCAATATATTTTGAGCGCAATTCATTAGCAGTCATAATGTATCAATTATATTGACGAGCAATGTGAAATTCAAGATGGGGGAATTTTCAGGCAGGGAAAGACCGAGGCGTTATGGATTTAAAAGAAAAAATATCACACTTATCGACATCAGACTTTTTTTTCTTAGCAACGCATGCTATAATCAGTATATGTTCAAGGAGGCTGTTTATGACAGAGACAACTATAAAAGAAAAAGCAATTGACTATTTCACAACACTTGATGACACCCGCGCCCAAATAGTCCTTTCCTATATGGAAGCGCTAGACTTTTCTCAGAAAGCACGGCGTCATACGCTGACAGATTTGAAAGGTAAAATTCAATTTTCAGAAGGATATGACCATAAAGCAATGCGGAGCGTACAATGATTTTAGTCGATACCTCTGTTTTCATAAATTTCTTTCGAGGCAGACAAACAGCCGGAGCTAATTATCTTGATAAACTGCTCGACAATAAAGAAGATTTTTGCATCAATGAATTTATCTATCAAGAACTTCTGCAAGGTGCGAAGGATGAAAAAGAATTCACAATCTTAAAATCATATCTGAGCGAAATACCATTATATCCAATTAAGCTTGGCATTCAATCGTATGAAAATGCCGCCTTATTGAATTTTCGATGCCGAAGAAAAGGTGTAACTATAAGAAGTACAATAGATTTGCTTATTGCAGAAACTGCTATTGAAAACAATATTCCCTTATTGCATGATGATGAAGATTTTAAAAATATGGCTCGTGTGATAACAGAATTAAATTGCATATTATAATGAACGCCC
>CAKZZR010000137.1 GCA_937885475.1 uncultured Treponema sp. | reverse complement strand
GGGCTTGCCGCCGGAACGAGTAACCCGGATGAAAATGGTACGCCATGTTCATCGCTGCGGTGGTCTCGGAATAGTAGCTGGAGGCAGTCCGCGTTCCGAAGCTGTCATATTCAGTGAACGGTACGTAAAAGCAGCTGAGCTTTGCGCCGAAACCAAGATTTTTTTTTCGCACGGCTCCTGCAATCGTTTCCATTGCGGAATCTGCAATCCACGCGTTGTGAAAAAGCGAAAGCTCCGCCTGATCGAGCAGCGCCGAAGCCGCCGGATTGTAGTCAATGTAGCTTACGTCATCAGAAAGCCCGGTGTATGCGCCGCCTAAGCTTTCTGCCCTGCCGCCCATCGGTATAAGAAGCGAGCGGAAGCCTGTCGTTCCCTCATTCTTTCCTTCAAGTCCATAGAACGCGTCCGCAAGCGACGATGATACGTCGGTCAAGTCCAGGGCAAGAAGTCCTGAAAGACTTGCGGCAAAGAGAACGATGCTTGCTGTACGCTTTTTTAAAAAACTCATATTCTTCTTATAACTTCTCTTTATTTTCGGGCTTTTATGCTTTAATCTATACTGTAAGTCGCCGAAAATAGATAAAGGAAACATGCGCAGAACTGCATTATGTGCAATCATTATATCACTTTTCTCGTCATTTGGAATGTTTTCTGAGGATTCAGAAGCAGATGAGGGGCATTTAACGCTTGCTCAGATTGACCGTCTTATTGACGATGAGGAGAACCGCGATTATGCGGCGGCTTTGGACGCATTGAATGGGTATTTTTCTTCCCATCCGGAGGAATTTGACGCGGTTCAGAAGCGCATAGACAAGATTTTTAAAAGCCGCGAGCAATATTCGTCCTACGTAAGCTCGCTCATCGATGTCATAAAAAATGGCCGCGAGGGAAACGAGGCAGAGCTTAAGGAACTGACCGACCGGCTTATTCAGATGGAGCGGAATCCCGGCGACAAGCGGCTTGATGTCATAAAGGACACGAACTATCTGGTTTCGATGTACCAGTACAGCGCCGTCCAGAATGCCACCAAGGAACTCTTTTTGCAGGAAAAATACGACGAGGCGGCATCAAAGGCTGTGGAAGGCTTTGGCGCGCTGCATGAGAATTTTGCGCGGCGGTATTCCGGCGAAAGCGTCGTTCAGGAGGCGGACAGGCTCATTGAGCGGGCGAAGGCTGCGGGCGAGCAGTACAAGCTCATTCAGTCGCGCCTTAAGGACGCGGTAAAGGCATATGAGAAGTCTGTAAAGGGCGGCAACGAGCCACAGATTGACGCATCTCTTTCTGAGGTGCGCGCGGTGTTCATTGATTTTGCAAAAATCCGTAACGAAATAAACGACATTGGCATTCAGATACAGAATTTGACTGCGGCTCAAAAAAAGAGCGTAGGACGACAAAAAAAAGGCAGTTCCGCAGACGAGGACATTTTTTTAAAGCACGGCGAGGAATTCCTTTCGCTCGCGCTGGGAACCGTGTACGGCTGGCAGGAAAATTTTTCACCTGAAAAAGGCATTCTTGGCGTAATGGACGGTCAGTGGAATCTGTACACAGAGCGCATGAAAAAGACGACAGCCGATGCGATAAATAAAATAGCACAGGAATTTTCTGAGAAGAATTCCGTTGAGGAATTCAAGGAAAAAGGAACGCTGCCTGACAAGCGCCTGCTTGCAAAAATACGCCGATATGCCGTCTACGGAAAAGCCGTGAACGGTCTGTATTCACTGCTCCGCACGCCGGACGGCAAGGATTTTATGGCGGCAAAACCGAACTACAATATTTCGGTTGACTACATTGACGGTCTTGCCGCCATTACCGAGCAGCGCGTGGAAAAGGTTCTGGAGGTTGACTCCTACCGAAGGGCGGCGGACGCGCTTTCTGCTGGAAAAAATCCTTCCGCGGCGGAGCTTGGCGGCTCTACCTACGCGTCAGACCTTATAAGATACGCTTCCTCCGTTGAGAATGTCATGCAGGAGCTTTCCGGCGGTTCCTCTAAGAATGCAAACTGGGGAAGGCTGTACAAGGCTGCTGTCGCCGAGTATTCCGCCAAAGCTGCGGAACAGAAGGATCCGTCTTTGGCTGTGCCGGAGCGAATTCCCGGCCGTCCTTCCGCAGAAAAAAAGAAGGCTCCGCCCATGCTAGGCGTGCAGCTTGCGGACGAGCCTATCTTATGGAGCGGCATAGAAAAAACTTCAGAAAACTACGAGCTTGCCATGGACGATATTTTTCGCGGCGTGGCAGTTGCCATTTATGTAAAGGCGGCAGACCATTACGCCGCCTGCGGTACGGAATACGTAAGGCGGGCTCAGGACGACAGCCGTGAAATAAATCTTTTGCTCAACGGTGACTCAGAAAGCGGCTCCACGCGCCATTATTCGCAGAAGGCGGTTGTTCGCACCGGCGAGCTTACTACCTTCATTGCGAACGCAAAGGCGGCGCTTTCTGGCGGACAGGCAAAAATTGCCAGCGCTTATGCCGACGAATACCGCAGTCAGAGTGCGTCCATTGCGGACAGCATAGAAAAGCTCAGCGGCATTGTCATAGATTCCCGCGCGTTCCTTGTGGTTGCCGAAAAGCTCATCAAGCGTTCAGAGAACAACCGCCGCAAGGGAGACGAGTCCATGAGGGATTCCCGCCGCTCCCTTCAGCGTGAGAATTTTGACCGCGCAACTGATCAGGCGTACAAGGCGAGCGACTACTATATGGAAGCGCTACGTGACAATTACGACGAGGAATTCAGTCAGAAAAGCTCTGCCGACGTTACCAAATTGCTGACCGACATCAAGGAGCGGCAGAAGGTGTTCATCTTTGACGAGGTGGACAGCCTTATTGCAAAGGCGAACGACGAGTACCGCAACGACAATTACAGCGAGGCGCAATCATATCTTATGCGCGCGCAGGAGCGGTGGAACGTTGTGTTCCCGGAGATTGAGAACGGTGAGATTTCCGGCTTGAATTCAATCATAGACATTGCGCTTCAGGCAAACAACGGACGCTATCCTACGGACAAGGTTGCAGAGATTGCCCAGATTCTTAGCATTGCGAACCAGCTGTTCAATAAAAAGGAATATGCCAAGGCGCTTACAAAGCTGGACGAGCTGCGTGCGATTGCGCCAAAGAACAAGGACGCGAACATACTGCGCCTTCGCATTCAGCAGATTCAGAATCCGGAGCAGTTTGCGTCCCGCTTTAAGGCGCGCGTGGAGCAGGCGCGGCTTGACTACAAGAACAAGGACAAGCAGCTGGAGGCATACAGCGACCTGCGCGACCTTGCGGAGATAAATCCGTCGTATCCGGGGCTTAAGGACTTGATTCTTGAGGTTGAGTACGAGATAGGAATAAAGGTGCGCGTTACCGACACTGGAAAAAGCGATTCTGCCAAACTGCTTGCCGAAGCCCGCGTTCTGTTCAATCAGGCGGGAAGCAATCAGGAGCTTTTGAAGCAGGCGATGGCAAAGGCGGATCAGGCGATTGCAAAATACAGCGGAAATTCCGAGGCAAAATCGCTTAAAAACAGAATTCGTGTTAAACTTGAGTCTCAGGTTGTGAACATAACGTTTGAGGTGAATGAGAAGTATCAGGAGGCAATGGAAAAATACAATGCCTTTGATTACGCCGGCGCCAACGAGATTATAGAAAAAATCTGGGCGGACAGCCGCAATCACACCGACAAGATTGACAAGCTGCGAAAACGAATTAAGGCAGAGCTTATCTGATGAAAAAATTGTCTTTGGCTAAAAAAATCTGCGTTCTCTTTGTAGCGCTGGGCGCGTTCTGCCGTGCCGCTCAGGCGCGGGAATTCTATTGGGAATCGCCGGAGCTTGTTTCTTCCGCCGAGGCTATGTCGCCTAAGTCCGTGTCAAACGGAACGCAGACCTACGGCTTCTGGCAGGAGATAGATTCGGCGCGGCATCAGATTTTTTTGAGCGTGCGCTATATGCTGCCGGACGGCACGTGGAGCACCAACAGCCGGTTTGCGGGACCTTTTTCGTATGCGGGCGAGATTCCTGATTTGTATTCCGCGTCTCTTTCATCATCGGGAACGGTGGTCGTTTCCGTGCTTTCTTCGGCAAACAGAATAAGCGCCTACGTTTCTGAAGACAAATGCCGCTCGTTCCGTCGCTTTGATTTTGCGGAGGAGGACGGCGAATTCCTTGCGCCCCGCGTGTTCGCTCGGCGTGACGGCTCGTTCATGCTGTTCTGCTCCCTTGCCCGCGAGACCAGCGTGGGAGCGTCCGCAATTCTTACGCATAACTTCTATCTGTATGCCGCGCATTCCGCTGACGGCATTACGTGGTCGCCGTTCCGCCAGATTTTTGGAAGCGAAAAATACCGCAATTCCTTTTCGCCAGTGCTTGCCTCTGCACCCGACGGTGACTACCTGATTTTTCAGAGTCAGTCGCAAAAAAAGGATTTTATGACCTACCAGCTGTTCTGCTCCGTGTCTGAGAACGGCGGCGAGCTGTGGACGGAGCCATTTTTGATTACCGGCGAGAATTCCTTTGAGGAAAAGGAGACGGAACCCTACCGCTATGACAACCAGCTTCCGTTTGCGTTCTGCTACGACGGCGACGTTCATGTGGTGTGGGAGCGCAATTCGCCCGGCTCAGAGAACACGCGCATCTGCTACGAGCGTCTGGACAAGAGAGGCGTTGTTCCACGCTCCGCAGAAAGCGTAAGTCAGGACGGCTCCTCGCGCGGTGCAAGCCTTTTTGCCGTTGACGGCACGCTGTATGTTTCCTGGTATGCGAGGAGCGGCGGAAGGGACAGCATTTTTTATGCACAAAAGGATGGCTTTTCCTGGCGTAAGGACAGCATAGACACCGAAAGGAATTCCGCGCGGAACCCATGCCCGCTTTTTACAGAGGACACCTTTGCGCTCCTTTGGCAGGAAACCTACGGCGCGGACAAAAGCAGAATCCGCTTTCTTTCGCCCGACAAGACCTGTGCGCCTGCCCAGCTTTCTTCTGATTCATATAAGACGGGCTCCCGCTCAAAGAGCAAGAAGCTACGCGTAAAGGTGCGGCTGCCCGAGGATTCCTCCGGCGTGGACGGCTACGTGTACAGCTGGAGCCTTGACGGAACTTCCGCGCCCGATTTGGACGAGAATGCGCTAAGCTATCCTAACAGCACCGTCCTGAATCTGACTGCCGACGCGGAAGGTTATTGGACGCTCCGCGCGAACGTGCTTGACCGCGCCGGAAACTGGTCAAAGGAAGCGGTCTTCTCTTATTTTTTGGACTTGACGCCGCCGCGTGCGGTCATTGTGGAATATCCGAGCGTCTCTGACCCGGCGTTCCTTAATTCAAACACGTTCAGCGTGCGATGGTCGCCGTCGCCGCTTGATTCCGACGTATACGGCTACAGCTACGAAATTTCAAAAATATGCGGCATACAAAAAAAATATGCAGGAACGCCGCGCCACCCCATGAAGGCTTCAAACCGGGAGCTTAACGACTATGGGGCAAAGCTGGTGGATGCGAACCGCCGCGCGCTTGAGCGCCCAAAAAAACTTTCTGAAAGCATAAAGACAAAGCTTTCCTCCGCGCAGTTCAGGAATCTTGACAACGGACTGTATGTTTTTACGGTTGCCGCAGTGGACGAGGCGGGGCATCTTGGCGAGGCGGTCAGCGTTCCGATTCTTTTGAACCGCTACGTTCCTGCAACGCGCATAGACCGAATCAGCAAGGACGAGTCGCTGTTTGGCGACGTAAAGATTGATATCTTTGGCGATGATTTTTTGACCGACGGAACGATTACGCATGTCATCGTGGACAAGGACGGGGAAGAGCCGTGGGATTTGGAAGTCGACGCGCAGAAGGGCGGCTACAAGGTTCCCTCAAACGGAAAAATTGAGGGCGTTCACCTTGGAAGCGACCTCTTTGAGGGAAGTTATTTTGTGGGCGTGGTTCATTCTGACCGCGGCCTTTGCATGACAAAAAATCCGGCGCTCAATATTCTTAAGACCGGCACCGTAAAAATTGAGAACGAATATGACTACCGCCCGCGCTGGCGCACGGTTAGCAGGACATACAGCTTCAGACTCTATATGGGAAGCGTGCTGCTTGCGGTCATCCTGCTGCTGTGCGCGCTTGGCATGGTTGTATTCGGCATTGAATTCATAAAGAACTGCGCGGAATGGTATTCGGCAAGGCGCATTATTGAACAGGTTTCAAAAGGAGAACTTATGGACGTGTACTCATCAGAGAATAAAAAACGGTCGGGAACACTGAAGGTGTCGCTTGCGGGCTTTACGATTTCGCTGGTCGTGTTCATCATCGTCCTGCTTTCCGTCATTCTTGGAACCAGCATGATTCGGAGTCAGAACAGGACGCTTTCGCGTGGCTTGCATGAGCGCGTGAACGTATTGCTTTCGAGCCTTTCTACCGGAGCGCGCTCATATCTGCCAAGTGCCGACGTGCTTGAGCTGAGCCAGCTGCCGCGCCAGATGGAATCTCTTGGGGAGGCGGAATTCGTAACCATCTCAGGCTTGCCGGAAGGCGGAGATGCAAAGGACCGCTCGCTTTTGTACGTGTGGGCGTCCAATGACGGCGCGATTACTGAAAAAATCGACGTGCTGAACCAGCGCAAGACCTCATTTGTGCCGGGCGTTTCGCTCATCTCCAAGAATGCCGAACAGGAGCTGGAAGCGCTGGAGAAGTGCCTTGCCGTAAACGACGAGGCGGTAAAAAACTGCGCGTCGTTCCTTACGCTACTTTCCGCTTATAACACGGAGCGGCAAAAGGCGGGCGAGGCGCGCCGCGCGGAAATAAACGAGGCCATGCAGCAGGTGAATGTTCAGCTAAACGGCGCGCTTACTGAGCTTGCCGCAAAATCCGCAGGCTCCATTCCGGAATACAACGATGAGGCGCTTGATTCTTCGGTAACAGATTATCTGTTCTATCGGCCGGTTTTGTACCGCAGCGGACTTTCCACCGATTTTGTGCGCGGCATTGTGTTCATAAAGGTAAATACCAGCACGCTCCACCAGGAGATAGAAAGAACCACCAAAATCATCATGATTACGATTCTTATTATCGCGCTTTTTGCAATCGGCGTGGGAATCATTGCGTCGGTGATTTTTGCCGCACACATGGTTCGACCCATAAAGCGCCTTGAGACCGCTGTAAAGGCTATTTCAGAGGAGAACAACAAGGAGCTGCTTTTGCGCAACGAGCTTACCGAGCTTCCGAACAACGAGATTGGACGCCTTGGGGATTCCGTGAACAAGATGCAGCATGACCTTGGCTTTAACGCGCGCGAGCTGAATTTGCAGCTGAACGCAAGCGAGATTCAGCAGGGGCTTGTGCCGCTTGAGCCGCTTGCGGGCAATGTAAAGCAGAACGTGTCGCGCATTTGTGACGGCGCGGTGCGTGAGTTTGCCTACTACAAGGGGGCGGCGGGCGTTTCCGGCGACTATTTTGACTTCAAAAAGCTGGATGACCGATTCTACGTGGTGGTAAAATGCGACGCTTCTGGTCATGCGGCTCCGGCGGGAATTCTTGTTACGATTATAGCCACGCTGTACAAAAAATGGTTTGAGGCATGGACGTTTGCCAAGAACGGCACGCGCCTTGAGGAATTCGTGTATAAGGCTAACGATTTTTTGGAAGCTCTGAACATAAAGGGAAAATTCGTTGCCATGATGATTTGTCTGTATGACAGCAAGACCGGAACCGCGTACATGAGCCACGCCGGCGACCGCCTGTTCCGCGTGTACAGTCAGGAAACCGGCATACTTTCAAAGCACGAGCTTGCGGAATCTCCGGCTCTGGGACCGTTCCCCTCGTTCATGGTTGAGATGAAGGGCGGCTTTACTGTGGAAAAAATCGCCTTGCACCAGCGCGACATCCTGCTTTTGTACACTGACGGCATTGAGGAAAACGGACGCGCCAAACGAAAAGCGGATTTTTCTGCCGTGCTCAAGCCAAAGCTTAACAGCGACGGCGAGCAGGTTACGGACGATTTTGGAAACCTTGAGTGGGAGATTGATAAGGAGGAATTTGGCGAGGAGCGCGTGCGCGAAATTTGCGAGGCAGTGTTCCATAAGCAGAAATATGTGCTTACCAAGGAGCAGAATCCGTCCATTGGCGAGCGCCTGGAGCTTGATTTTACGACCTGCGAGGGAACGATAGAGGAATGCATTCTTGCGCTTGCCTCATGCGAAAAACTGTTCCGCCTTTACAAGCCGCTTACCGCCGGTGCAAAGGACTGGGTTGAGGTTGACACTGCCATTGACGGCTTCCTTAAAGCGCACTTCAATCTGTATGAACAGTACGCCATTCCTGCCGTGAACGAGAAGGGCGAGACCGAAAAGCCAAAGAATCCCAACTACGTCTACTATGCGTATTGCAAGGAGGACGTACAGGAGGACGATTTGACCGTCATCGCCATTCAGCGCCCGTAAGCATAGGCTGTGATTAAGATTGTACGAAAAAAATACCCCGCTGCTTGCGGCGGGGGAGTTCATTTTGTTTAAGCCTGAGCCGGCTTTTCTGCGCTCAGCTTTGCCTCGCGCGCCTCAATCTCTTCCTTAAGGCGCTTAAGCTCCTC
>CAKZZR010000136.1 GCA_937885475.1 uncultured Treponema sp. | reverse complement strand
CGTATTCACAGACTTATTTTGACTATCCTGTGAGATAGAAAAACATAGTAAGGAGTAATTTTTATGAAAACAACAAAACGCAATCTTGCAAAACTGGTCTTGCTCGCTTCCTTTGTGGCAATCTTCCTTGCTTCTTGCACGAAGGCACCTTCTTCAAAAGCCACGCTTTCGCTTTGGAACGATGACGCGCCCGCAAAAAAGGCACTCGTTGACTATGTGGAATCGGTCACAAACAAAAATTCCGCCGACTTTATCCCTGTTGAAAGGCGAATCGCCACTTTCGACCTTGACGGCACGCTTTTCTGCGAGACGAACCCCACTTATTTTGACTTCCAGCTTTTCATTCACCGCGTCCTTGACGACCCGAGCTATACGCCCACAGAAGAGCAGAAGGCTTTGGCAGACGACTTCCGCGCGACGGGAAATGTACCGCCGTTGGGTGCAGAATACGAGAAAATGCTTGCGAGTGCCTACGAGGGCTTTACGCTCAAAGAGTATGATTCTTATGTAAAAGACTTCATGCAGACTGCCCAGCCCGGCTACAAAAACTTAAAACGGGCGGATGCATTCTACAAGCCGATGGTCGAGGTCGTGAACTATCTCGTTCAGAACGGGTTCAGCGTGTATGTTTCAAGCGGCACGAACCGCCTCATCTTGCGTGCGTTGGTCTGCGATGCGCTTGGTCTCCCGCCCAAACAGGTAATCGGCTCTGACAATGTGCTTGTTGCAAACAATCAGAATGGAAAAGACGGCTTGGAATACACATTCAGCAAGGGCGACAAAGTTCTTCTTGGCGGCGTGAACATCATCAAAAATTTGCAGATGAACAAGGTTTCCACAATCGTAAAGGAAATCGGCTATCAGCCCGTTTTGGCATTCGGAAACAGCCTCACCGACGCGAGCATGGTAAACTACGCGATGTACGACAACGAATACAAGTCGCTCGGCTTTATGCTCTGCTGCGACGACCTTGACCGCGAGTACGGCAACCTCAAAAAAGCCGACAAAATGCGTTCAGATTGCGAGGCTAACGGCTGGATTGCAATCTCAATGAAGGACGACTGGAAGACTATTTATGGAGATTATGTTATAAAGATGTAAGGACTTTCTAATTTTTACGGAGATATAAAAAATGACTAAAAAAAGATTATCGCTTTCAACTAAGTTTTCTGCTGGCGTCGTGATTATCATTTTTATGGTAGTGGCGATTTCTTCTGTTACGACAAGTATCTTCTTCTCAAGGAACTGCCTTGAAAATTTCTATTCCAGTGCGCAGACGGCACTTTCTGAATTTTCAGATTCAATTTCCATGTTCTTTGCGGCAAAGGAAACGGAGCTTAATGTATTTTCTAAGACCGATGAGGTTAGGAATGCCGACGACACAATCCATTCTTTTGTGAATGAAACAGGAACGATTCAGATTCTTGGATATGCGAAAAGCCCTACGGAGGCTGCAATAAGAAAAGTATGCAAGAATTTTGCCGCAAGCGACAGCGATATTGCGGAAATATACATCGGAACAAAGTGGGGCGGCTATGCAACGAATTTTGACAGCTCGATGAGTGGCGGCTACGACCCACGAAAGCGTGGCTGGTACGAGACAGCAAGCAGGGGTAACGGAAAAGTTATGATTACCGATGCCTTTGCCTCAACTGTGGGAGCAACCGTAGTGGGAATCACAAAAAGCGTTTATGATGACACAGGCTCGTTCGTCGGCAATGCTTCAATTGAAGTTTCGCTGGACACTCTCAACACAATCCTTGAGGCGATGAACTTGGGCGAAGGCTCTTTCTTTATGATGGTTCAGAGCGATGGAACTGTCCTTGCCGACACAGGAATCAGAAAGAGCAACTTCAAGAATGTCTCTGAGCTTGAAATCCCAGAGCTTGCCTCCTTCTTCTCTCAAGGCAACCAGGATGGCTCGGTGACGGTTCCGAATGGCACTTACAGCACGTATTTTACAAAGAAAATAACGAACACAAAGACTGGCTATCAGATTCTTGCGTTCTGCCCAAAAGAAACGGTTTTTGAGGCGTTCTACAAAACGCTCGGCACGACTATTACAGTCTGTGTCATCTTTGCGCTTCTTGCGGCCTTGGGAACGGCAATCGCCACGCGAAAAGTCATCCGCCCTTTAAAGACAATCCAGGACAGCATCAGCGAGAACGCAAATCAGATTGCAGAGGGAAAAGCCGACCTTACCAAGCGAATCAGTGTTAAGTCAAGGAACGAAATTGGTGACGTGGCGGAAAGCTTCAATTTGTATTCAAAAACCTTGCAAGGCATTATAGGAAGTATGAAGCAGACGAAGGTAGCCCTTACCGAGGCGGGAACCACGCTCAACAATTCCACGGCCGAGGCGATGGCTGCAATCACGCAGATTAGCTCCAGCATCTCAAATTTGACGGGCGAGCTTGGCATGCAGACGGAAAGCGTTTCCCAGACGGCGGACAGCGTGAATAAAATCTTAAAAGGCATTGCTGCCCTTGAAAACCTTGTCGCCACTCAGGCAGAAAGCGCTCAGGGAGCTTCCACGGCGGTTGAGCAGATGATTGGTAACATCACGGAGGTTAACCGCTCCGTTGACAAGATGGCCGTTTCGTTCGGAGCGCTTGAAGCGGATGCCGAAAGCGGAGCAAAGACACAGAATGAGCTTCAGGAAAAAATCAGCGAGATAGAAAACCAGTCCAAGCTTTTGAGCGAGGCGAACGCCGTAATCGCTTCTATTGCGGCGCAGACGAACCTTCTTGCGATGAATGCGGCAATTGAGGCAGCCCACGCAGGCGAAGCAGGAAAAGGCTTTGCCGTCGTTGCAGACGAAATCAGAAAGCTTTCTGAAACTTCAACCACACAGTCAAAGACAATCGGCGAGCAGCTGAACAGCATTCAGAACACGATAGGCACGGTAGTAGAGGCAACCCAAAAAGGCGTTCAGGGCTATTCTCGTCTTGCGTCGGAAATCCACGAGACTGATTCCCTCGTGCAACAGATAAAGGCGGCAATGGCAGAACAGCAGGAAGGTTCCATTCAGATTACGACCGCGCTCCACAGCATGAACGACAGCACGAATGAAGTTCAGGGAGCATCAAAAGAAATGTCGCACGACAGCCGCCTGATTGTGGAAAAGATTGGAACGCTCCAGAACGAAACGAACAGCATGAAGCAGAGCATGAGCGAAATGAGCGCAAGCGCATCAAAAATCGATAGCATCGGCTCATCGCTTTCTGAAATTTCAAGCCTGATGGACAATTCAATCGATAAAATGGGAAGCCAGGTTGACCAATTCACGGTGTAGAAAAATCGGGCAATCGTTCATTAAAGATGATGACGATATGCATGGTCCCGCCGTACGGGAATAGTTCTAGCGGCAATCACAATCGGCAGATACAATCAGCGTGAAAGCGATTGCATCTGCCGAAATTTTTGCCGTTAAAGCGATTCCATCAGAATCTCAACCAAATCGTTTTCTGCAAGTGGCGCCCAGGCGTTTTCCAAGCCTTCGTTTACAGCGATGTGGTGTGCCATTTCCTTGATTCTGCTTTCGTCAATGCCAACCTCTTTTAGGTGCATTGGGATTCCGATTGACTCAAAGAATTTATAGGTTTCGTCGATTGCCTTTTTTGCAATCTCAAATTTGCCGAGCGATGGGTCAATTCCGAACACGTTGATGCCGTATTTTGCAAAGCGGTCAACGGTCTTTTCGTTCAGAATGTGCTTCATCCAGCGCGGAGTGATGATGGCAAGACCTTCGCCATGCGTGATGTCGTAGTATGCGCTCAGTGCATGCTCAATTCCGTGGCACGGCCAGCCGGACATGCTGTTTCCAAGGGCAAGAATGCCGTTGCAGCCGTAGGTACAGCACAGCATGAATTCGGCGCGGGCGCGGTAGTCGCTGGGGTTTGCAAGAATTGCGCGTGTGTTTGCCATAAGGCTTTTCAGCATGGACTCGCAGAAGCCGTCGTTTAAAAGCGTTGCGTCCGCTACAAAATATTGCTCAATCGTATGGTTCATTGCATCGGCACAGCCTGCGGCTGTCTGTTTTTTGGATACGCTGAATGTATATGTTGGGTCAAGGATTGAGCATATCGGGTACAAATGAGCGTCCATGTAGCCAATCTTGTCGTTCGTTTCTGTGCGCGAGATTACCGCGCCGCAGTCGTATTCGCTTCCTGTTGCGGCAAGGGTCAGAATATCTACGATTGGAAGGGCAGACTTTGCCTGAACCTTGTAGGTAATCAAATCCCACGGTTCGCCGTCATAGCATGCGCCCGCCGCAATCGCCTTTGAGCAGTCAAGAACGCTTCCGCCGCCAACAGAAAGAATCGCGTCAATCTTGTTCTGCTTGCAGAGCCGTACGCCTTCAAGCACGGACGGATTGTATTTTGGGTTAGGCTGAATGCCCGAAAGCTCAAAAACCTCAAAATCCTTAAGAAGCTCCTTTACCTTGTCGTAAAGTCCGAGTTTTTTGATTGAGCCGCCGCCATAGGTTAAAAGAATTTTTTTTCCAAGCGGAGCCATGACAGACGGAAGATTTTTTACCGCGCCTTCTCCAAAAATCAGGCGGGTAGGTGTCATATAGTCAAAATTCTGCATTTGTGTCTCCTTGTAATAGTTATTTTAGTCGTGAATTTTCATTCCGCAAACAAATTTTACAAAATTGGGGTCAAAATGATTTACAATCTCGCTGTGCCCAATGTCAAGCTCGGCAATTTTTGCCATGTCCTCGTCAGAAAGGCTGAAGTCCCAGATGGCTATGTTCTGCTCCATGCGTTCCTTGTGAGTTGATTTTGGAATGACGACAACTCCGCGCTGAACGTTCCAGCGCAAGATGACCTGCGCCGCGCTTTTTGAATATTTGTCGGCAATGTCCAAAAGAAGCGGATTCTTAAAAATGTCATGCTTTCCTTCGGCAAACGGGCCCCACGCTTCCGGCACTACGCCAAATTCCTTCATAGTCTCAAGCGCGTCCTTCTGCTGGAAGAACGGATGGCATTCCACCTGGTTCACCGCTGGAATCACTCTTGCATGAACGCACAGGTCTGCAAGCACATGCGGATACATGTTGCTTACGCCGATTGCCCGGATTTTTCCTGCCTCATACAGCTCTTCCATCGCGCGCCATGAGCCGTAATAGTCGCCCATTGGCTGATGGATGAGGTACAGGTCAAGATAGTTCAAGCCCAGTTTTTTGAGCGAGAGCGCGAATGCCGCCTTTGTAGCTTCGTAGCCCGCGTCCTGTACCCACAGCTTTGTGGTGATGAACAGTTCCTCGCGTTTTACCGTTCCATCGGCAATCTTTTTTGCAATCGCGCGGCCAACCGCCTCTTCGTTCATGTATGCTGCCGCCGTGTCAATCAGGCGATAGCCGGAATCAATTGCATCAAGCACCGCCTGCTCCGTTATCTGTCCGTCTGGTACCTGGAACACTCCAAAGCCTTCCTGCGGCATTTTTACTCCATTATTCAATGTTACAAAATCCATGATTCACCTCTTTTGTTCGTTTTCATGCTTATTCTAGCGGACTGAAGCTTCTGTTGTACAATAGAATTTTTGCAAGTCAGTATGCGTTTTGTGCAATCTGAATGCTGGCGAATCCTGAAATTCCGTTATATACTGTCCATATGATTGAGACCTACATAATTGAGCAGCTTGCGGCGCTGGCAAAGCTGGGAACGCTTTCCAAAGTGTCGGAGGCGCTGCACGTTTCTCAGCCGGCGCTGAGCCGAAGCATGCAGAAGCTGGAAGAGCAGCTTGGCGTAACGCTTTTTGACCGCACCAAGAACCGCATTGTTCTGAATGAGCTGGGCGAGCTTGCGGCACGCCATGCCGAGGTCGTGATGACCGCGCACAACGAGATGATTCGCGCCGTTCAGGAAGCCGACCGCCGGAGTCGTACGTTTACGTATGGTTCCATTGCGCCCGCCCCAATGTGGGAGCTTACGCCCATTCTTTCGCAGCTGTATATGGGAATGACGGTGAGCGCGGACTTGCAGGAAACGGACGAGGTGCTTATCCGCGGGCTTGACGAAGGAAACTATAATATCATTGTTCTGACGCATCCAATAGATGATAAATCATACACAAGCCATGAATTCTTGCACGAAAAGCTTTCTGTCATGCTTCCGGCTTCTCATGCGCTGGCTTCCCGTTCCTCGCTTTTTCTAAAGGATTTGGCGAATCAGAGCATTTTGATTCACAGCAAGATTGGCTTTTGGTATTCGTTGGTTAAGGAAAAAATTCCCGGCGCGAATTTTTTGGAGCAGAACGAACTTTCTACCCTGCGAGAAATAGTAAAAACCGCCGAGATTCCGTCGTTCATTACGGACGCCTCGCTTGTTGGGAATTCGATTCCTGCCAACAAGGTTGCTGTTCCGCTTGATGACCCGGAAACGGACGTTACCTTTTACTGCGTATGCACAAAAAAACGCGAGAAGGAATTTACGGCGCTTTTTTCTGCAATGAAGATGCGCTAAAAAAAAACAGCCGCGCCGTAAGCCGTTTTGCATTGCGCTTCTCTTCTATAATTATATCTTATAAACCGTTTGCGCTGAGCCAGCTTTTTACGCTTGCTTCTGCGCGGCCACATGCTGAACCGTTTATTGCAAGTCCTTTTGCAACGTCGGCGGTGGGGCAGAGCTTTTTTATGTCGCCTTCGCTGCGTCCCATGCCGCTTCCTTCGTGCGTGCAGAACGGAAGGATTTTCTTTTTGCTGAAGTCCGCACTTTCCAAAAAGGTGAACAGCGCCTGCGGCATTGTTCCCCACCAGCACGGATAGCCCAGAACAATTGTGTCGTATTCCGCAATGTTCAGAAGCGCGCCCTTAAGCTGCGGGCGTTCTCCTGCGCGTCCTTCTGCCTGTGCCACGTCGCAGCATTCCTTGTAATTCACCGGATAGTTTTTTACCGTCTCAATCTTGAACAAGGTGCCGCCTGTAGCCTTCTGTGCAAATTCTGCAACTACCTCTGTATTACCTTTTGTAATGTTTTTGATTGCGCCGCCAAAATAATTTTCGCCGGTGTGTGAAAAATATGCGATTAAAGTCTTTGCCATTGATTTCTCCTTGTGGTTCTGTGATTTCATTTTATTCTGTCAGAACTGATTTGTACAATAAAACTTTCGCATGGCAGTATGCAAAAAGTGAATGGTAAAAATGCATGTAGCAAGCTAGCTTGCGGTTTTGAAGGCGGCAACTTCTCCTTCGCGCTATTTTTTTTGAGCATCACATATAATGCATTTGCCCAGTATAAAACCGAATGTAAATTTTCCTTCCGACCGAATTCGTGCTATAATGAAGTATCCACAGCTTTATAAAAGGGGTAAAAGCTGACTTTTTACAGGAGAAGCCTTATGCCTACGCGCAAAAATGAAACATCAGGACTTAGACAGAACATTGCTTTTACCGCAATTGTTGGAGCAATCATCATATCAGCCACATTAGTTTTTACGACGATTTGGATAGGACGCGCAACTACAAGGGATACGAATCACGCGGTAAACGCCGTAAGCGGATTCTACCTTCAGGAGCTTACGGACCGGCGTGAGCAAGTCGTTTCCGCAACCCTCAATACGGCGTTCAAGCAGATTCACAATGCCGTGGAAATCATGGAAGCAAAGGATCTTATTGACGTAAAGACCCTGCGGAACTATCTTCTGAGGGTTAAGACCATATGCGACTGGGAGCTTTTTGCCCTTGTTGACCAGAACAACACTATTTACCGTTCCGCCATGACGGAGCACGAAGTAAGCAACTATCCGTTTTTGGACGCGGTGATTACCAAGCCGACCATATTTACGACGAATGTGGACACCTCAAATCCAAAGGTCTTTCTTGCAAGCCCTGTAGAGGGCATGAAATTTCAGGGAATTCCGCTGAAGCTCTGCTTCATGCAGCTTGACTTGCAGCAAATGCTCGCAGGAATCTCTCTTCAGTCCTTGAACAACAATACTACGTACTGCAATCTTTACTATAAAAACGGCTCTGCCTTGACCGACGTGGTTCTTGGCGGTCTAAGCAAGGAAGCGAATTTGCTTGACGCGCTTGACTCCGCGCAATTTGAAGCTAACCTGACGCTTGATGACGTAAAGCGCGATTTTGCTGAAGGCAGAAAAGGTCTCGTTACGTTCACGTACAACGGCATAAAGGAATCAATGTACTATATTCCGGTTACCAACACTGCCTGGATTCTTACGTACCTTATCCGGGAAGAAAAAATCAACGAGCAGTTCAGCTTTATTTCTACGCGGCTTTTGCGCTATAGCTTTTTTCAGGTTGTCATAACGATTGCAATCATGCTTGGAATGTTCGCCATTCTTTTAAAGCTTCGCGGGCATAATATTTCCATCGAAAAAGCCCGCGAGGTTGCGTTGGCACAGAACAAGGCAAAAAGCGACTTTCTTTCAAACATGAGCCACGACATCAGAACTCCGATGAACGCCATAATCGGCTTTACGAACCTTGCGCTTCAGACCAAGCCGGAGGAAACTGAAAAAATCACCGAATATCTGGGAAAGATTCAGGTGTCGTCAAACCATCTGCTTTCGCTCATAAATGACGTGCTTGAGATGAGCCGAATTGAAAGCGGAAAGATTGAGCTTGACGAGGAGTCGTGCAATTTGCCGGAAATTCTTCACGACCTGAACACAATCATCATTGCCCAGGTTGAAGCAAAGCAGCAGGAACTGCACATGGACGCGCTGAACGTAACGGACGAAAACATCATGTGTGACCGACTGCGGCTGAACCAGGTGCTTCTGAACCTTCTTTCCAACGCGGTAAAATATACGCCGAACGGCGGAAAAATCTGCATCCGAATTTCGGAATTTGAGGCAAAGGAAGACCGTGCCACCTACGAAATTCTTGTGAAGGACAACGGAATAGGCATGTCGCCGGAGTTTGCCGAGCACATTTTTGAGGCGTTCACGCGCGAAAAAACTTCCACCGTAAGCGGGATACAGGGAACCGGCCTTGGCATGGCGATTACCAAAAAAATCGTGGATTTGATGGGCGGAACGATTCAGGTGAGCACCGCGCCCGGCGAAGGAACGGAATTCATCGTGCGGGCGAGCTTTAAGTTTTCCCCGGAAAAAACGACGCAGAAGCAGCTTGTGGAGCTTACTAACATACGCGCCCTTGTGGTTGACGACGACTTTGACACCTGCGACAGCACGACAAAAATGCTTGCAACCATGGGCTTGCGCCCGGAATGGACGCTGAGCGGAAAGGAAGCCGTGCTGCGTGCGCGTCAGGCGCGCGAAATGGGAGACGGCTATGGCGTGTTCATCATAGACTGGCGGCTTAACGACCTGAACGGAATTGAGGTTACCCGCCGAATCCGCGAGCAGTTGGGCAACGAAACGCCGATTCTGCTTATGACCGCCTACGACTGGCCTTCCATTAAGGACGAGGCGACCGAAGCCGGCGTGAACGCGTACTGCGCAAAGCCACTTTTTATGAGCGAGCTGCACCGTTCCTTGGCGCGCGTTATTGGAAGCACCGCCGCAAATTCGGGCGAGGAGCAGGCTGGCAAGCAAAAAATCAGTTTTGAGGGCAAGCGGCTCCTCCTTGTTGACGATATTGACGTGAACCGCGAGATTGCCACCATGCTGCTTGAGATGCACGGCTTTGTGGTGGAGCAGGCGGCGGACGGCAAGCAGGCGGTCAACAAGGTTCAGGAGGCGGAGCCGGGCTTTTATGATGCCGTCCTCATGGATATTCAGATGCCGGTAATGAACGGCTACGAGGCTTCGCAGGCAATACGCGCCCTGCCTGACGCAAAAAAAGCGGCGGTTCCCATTGTTGCGATGACGGCGAACGCCTTTGACGAGGACAGAAAGCAGGCGCTCGACGCTGGCATGAACGCCCACATCGCAAAGCCGATTGACGAAACAAAGGTTATGGAAGTTCTGCAGGGCATACTTACGTAATATAAGCCGCTGTTCTGTTTCTGACGCGCGCATCTTTCTTCTGAGTATGCGCCAAACGCAAGCTGGCTTGCAAAACTTCTATTGTACAACGGTGCGCTGTTCGGGGTATCATAGAGCTAACGACAAAGGAACAAAAGGAGTTGTGTTATATGAAAGGAAATTCAATTTTTAAGACGGCGCTGACGTTGGCGCTGCTTGCCACATGCTCACTGAGCGGCGCTTTTGCAAAAGGAGCGGCAAAAACTGGTGAAGCTGCGGCTGCTGCCGAAAAATCAAAGGCGCTCGTGCTGTATTTTTCGCGTGCTGATGAAAACTATTCAGTCGGAACCATAACGGAAGGAAACACCGCCGTTCTTGCCAAGATGATTGCTCAAAAAACGGGCGCTGACATTTTTGAGATTGTTCCGCAGAACGCATATCCAAAGAATTACCGCGAATGCACCGACGTTGCAAAGGACGAGCAGCGAAAGAATGCCCGCCCCGCGTACGTTGGCAACATAGACACCGCCGGCTACGACACCGTGTACATAGGCTACCCAATCTGGTGGGGCGACCTTCCGATGGTTGTGTACACCTTCCTGGATTCCCACGACCTTAATGGTAAGACAATCGTTCCGTTCTGCACGCATGAAGGAAGCGGCGTAAGCGGTACGGACGCTAAGCTTATGCGCAAGTTTCCGAATGCCACTGTAAAAACCGCCCTTGCAGTTCGCGGCGCAACCGCCCAGAACAAGAGAACCGAAGCCGAAAAGCTGGTCAGCGACTGGCTTTTAAAGTAGGGGAGCGGAATAAGGCCGTAAGCCATGAAAAAGCGCCAGCCACCACTGCGAATGCTTGTTGACTTTCTAATGCTGCTTTTAAGCGTGACGCTTATGGGCGGAACGCTGCTGTTTACGGACGACCGCGTTCATCAAATTCTTGGAATGGTTCTGCTTGTACTGTGGGCGTGCCATGTGGTGCTGAACCGGCGCTGGTATGGCGCGGTTTTTAAAGGCACATATGCGCCGTACCGCGTCATGCAGACGGTGGTGAATCTGGGAATTTCAATATGCGCGTTGCTGCTTATGGCAAGCGGAATGGCCATGGCGTGGTTCATGCCTGCATTCCGTGGAATGGAGGTGGCACGTCTTGTGCATTTGGCAAGCTCGCACTGGTATTATTGCTTTATGTGCGCCCACATCGGGCTTCATGTGGAAAAGATGGCGCGAAAAATTGCCTTGCGCCGTGCAGGGTCTGAGCCGCAAGCTAAAGCCACTGCGCCTAGCCGTTTTGTCCGACCGCGCACCGTGCTTTTGTATGCTTTGCTTGCGCTTGTGTGCGCGTACGGCGTGCATGCGTTCGTTGTGCGCGGCATTCCTTTCTACCTTTTTTTGCGCCAGCAGTTCTTCTTTTTGGATTTGAACCGCGGCTATGCCCTGTTTGTGGCTGACTACGTTTCAATCCTTGTGCTTATAGCAACGGTATTTCACTTCCTGTCTTATTCTTTGTCCTTTTTGAAAAAAGCATGATACAATATTTTTATGATTCAGCGGACATTTGACATTTTTAACGAGGCGGAATTTTCCTGGATACTTTCTTCGCTTAAGGACGCGCGGCTTTATGGCAGTCAGGGGCGCGTTTTTATGCAGCTGTGTTTTTCACGCTTTACGTCTGTGGAAGCGCAAAAAATTCTTGACTATATCCATTCGGAGCTTCCGCACATACAGGTCGTTGGCATGTCGCTGTATGGCGACGCGCTTGTTCATCTGAATACGACAAAAATGCTTCGGGTGAATATTTCTGAATTCTCTGAATCCGAGGTGCGCATTTTTGAATACGATGCGCACGAGATGAACGAGGACGAAATTTGCTCCAAATTCAGGGCGCAGCTTGCCTCAATTTTGGACGCAAAGGGCGTTATGGTGCTGGCAAGCGGGCTGACGTTCAATATTTCCCGCTTTATGGAAAACGTTACGCAGGGCTACGAGGAAATTCCCTTCTTTGGCACGCAAGCAAACCTGAACACTGCCGACACGGAATTTCTCAAACCGTTCGTTGCCACCACACGACTTATTTCTGCGGGCATTGTTGTTACGGTGTTTTCTGGCGCAAACTTGTATTTTCATGTAAAAAGCGTGTTCGGGTGGAAGCCGATTGGAATGCCGCTTGCGGTTGAAACCTCTGAAGTTCCATGCGGAATAGGGGATACGCTGATAACCCGTATTGCCGGAAAGCCCGCCGCAGACATCTACCGCCAGTATCTTAACGTGCGCCCCGACCGCTATTTTATTTCCAACATCTGCGAATTCCCGCTCGCCTTGGAACGGAACGGTATGATTATGGCGCGTGTTCCATGCGGTGTTACCAAGAACGGCGAGCTGAACGCAATGGGCAACATCAAGAACGGCGAGACAGTGCGCTTTACCTACGGAAAGACCGACGAAATCTTGCGGCAAAGCTGGGAAGCCAGCGCGGAGATGGCGCAGTTCTATCCGCAGGGAATGTTTCTGTATGTGTGTGCGAACCGTGCGATCTTTATGAAGGACCGCGCCCACGAAGAAATCGAATACTTTGGAAAAATCGTTCCCGGCACGGTATATTGCCACGGCTTTTCTGAGCTGTTCCGCTACAAAGGGCAGGGCGGCGTTTTTAACAGCACGCTTATTGCCGTGGGCGTGCGCGAAGGCGAAGCTCACGTGGATTCGCCGGACATTTCGCGCCTTCCGCAAGGGCTTTTTAAAAGCCCTGAATGGAACGAGGCTCACACCACAGCAAAAGAAGCCAACACCGAGGCGGCAGAGAACTCATGCGATTCATTTTCCCCGGATTCCGTGGAGCGGCATTCCATGTTTGAGTCGCCGATTGGCGTTTCCATTCCGATTGCGGACAGGCTGGTTACGTTCCTTGAGGCCGTTACAGAGGAGCTTCGCAATGCGACCGTAGCGGCAAACGCGGCGAGCGACGCAAAATCCGCATTCTTAAGCAGCATGAGCCACGAAATCCGTTCGCCAATAAACGCGGTGCTTGGACTAGACGAGATGATTCTGCGCGAATCAACCG
>CAKZZR010000135.1 GCA_937885475.1 uncultured Treponema sp. | reverse complement strand
GGGCGAAGCGCAGAGTACGCGGAACGGCATTCAGGAGCTTACGCGGGAACGCCCCGACACGCTTATAAATGAAATCCAAAGGATTGCCGACCCGGACGCGGGCTTTTCCATTGGGTACGGCGGCTCCTCAAAGACGGTTGCAAAACCTGCGCAAGAGCTGCTTTTTCCGGAGTATTCGGATTCTGCAGAAATTATTTACGCGGGGCGGAACATAACGCTTCCCGCTCATCATGAGGTAAAAAAGGAGGACGTTGACCTTAAGCGCCTTGGCGCGGTGCTTGCCACGGCATATGAAAACCAGCCGCAGGATTTTGAGTCGCTGCTGCTTACGCCGGGGCTGGGACCGCGCACGCTCCAGTCTCTTACGCTCGTAAGCGAGGTCATTCACGGCACGCCGTCGCGCTTTAGCGATCCTGCCAGGTTCAGTTTTGCCCACGGCGGAAAGGACGGACACCCGTTCCCGGTTCCTCTTAGAATTTATGATGAGTCAATCTGTGTGCTTCATCAAAGCATAGAAAAATCCAAGCTGGGATACAACGACAAGTCTGAATGTCTTGCGCGCCTGCACAAAACCGCGCTTCACATTGAGCGCCATTGCCAGCCCGAAGCCGACTTTGACGCCGTCCTTGCCCGCGAGCATGCCCATTCCAAGGAATGGGGCGGCCGGACGGTCTGCGGGGAATAATGAGCAGGGGCAAATGAATTTTGTTTCCGCCTGGCAATACAAATTTTTGTGAGATTTTTCTGCTTCATTCTCCAATTTACAGAACGGCGGAAAAGGAATACAATATATAAGCAGGCTAGTAGGGAACTATGAAAATATCGACGCGCGGAAGATACGCTTTACGGTTTATGATTGATTTGGCTCAGAATGGTACGGAAAACTTTGTTCCGCTTAAGGACATTTCTGAGCGGCAGGAAATTTCCATCAAATATCTTGAGCAGATTACCGCTCTTTTGAGCAAATACGGTCTTTTGCAGAGTGTCCGCGGACCGCAGGGTGGCTACCGCTTGGCGCGCCCGGCAAGCTCATATACGGTGGGCGAGATTCTGCGCACCACGGAGGGTAATCTTGCGCCGGTCGCTTGCCTTGAAACGCCGGTGAACACCTGCGAGCGCCAGAATATGTGCGCAACCCTAAAAGTGTGGCGCGGGCTTGAAAAGGTAGTGAACGACTATCTTGATTCAATCTCGCTTGAGCAGCTTACCTTTGACTGCGGCACGAATAATTACGTTATCTAGCCTTGCTCAGTTCATACAGAATGATTGATGATGCCTGAGCCACGTTCAGGCTGTCAACTGCAGATTCCGTTTTGCCCGCTGACATTCCTGCAAACGGAATGATTACCAGTTCATCGCAGTTTTTGCGCACTTCCTCTGAAATCCCATGCTCCTCATTTCCAAGAATGACGATTGCCGGCTTTTTGGCGCAAAGCTCCTTTATTTGTTCTGCTTTTTTTGTGGCGCTAAGGTCGGTTCCAATCCGCACCATTTTGCCGTCCAAAGCTTCAAGCAGGCGTGTAAGTGACCGCGCGGAATAAATGTTTACGTATTCCATGCCGCCTTCGGCAATGCGGTAGGAGCTTGTGGTTATGGCGCTTTCCATCTCGTCCTCTGGAATGACGATGTTGTGAATGCCAAAGAATGCCGCGCTGCGCACGATTGCGCCAAAGTTGTTTGCGTTTCCGATGTGGTCAAGCAGCAGCGCGTCCTCGCCGTTTTCGCACCATTCGTCGGTTATGTCGGAGTCAAGCGGAATGATTTGTGGCATGTAAATCATGGCAACAACGCCCTGGTGATGCACGGTGCCGCTGAGCTTTTCCAGCTCCTTTGGGTCGTTCACCTTATTATAAATGCCCTTGCGGGCTGCCAGTTTTTTGCACAGTCCGCCAAAAAGGGGCGCAAGCTCTTCCGTAAAATAAAGACGGCGGATTCGGTCGCTGTTATTCTTTTCTAGCTTTTTTACCGCCGCCAATCCGCAGACGGCAAGCTCGTTGTTCAGTTTGTTTCGCATGAGACACTGTATCACGTTTTGGCAAAGGATTCCAAGAGTGGTGAATTATACGCGCATTATACAACGGCGCGGTTACGCCAGGTGCCTTTTTTCCAGCGGATAAGGACGACAACGGCGCGGAAAATTTCGTCTGCCGCCATTGCAATCCAAATGCCTCGAAGCCCAAGGTGCAGCGCGATTCCCAGAATCCACGCCACGCCAACGGAAATTCCCCACATGGAGCAGATGCCAAGCAGCGTTGGAAATACAATGTCTCCCGCCGCCCTCATGCTCTGGATGACAACAAGATTTACGCAGCGCCCGAATTCCAAAAGAAAGGCGATGAACAGAATGGACGTGCCAAGCGCGACGATGTTTTTGTCCTGCGTAAAAAAGCGCAGCGTGAACGGCGAAAGCAGCCAGTTTGCACCCGATATTACGGCAGAAACGCTTATTGCCACTGCAAGCGACGTAAGAACGCGACGGTATGCGCGGTCGTATTGCCCGGCTCCCACATTGTGTCCCACGATAATTGACGTTGCGCCCGCCATTGCAATAGAAAATACCATTGAAAAGCCGCCCAGAATGTTGCAGTAGATTTTGGTTGTGATGGCAACCGCGCCAAGCGTGTTCACAAAAATCGTGATGATAATTTGCGCTATGTTGTACGAGATGTTTTCTCCTGCAGACGGAATGCCGAGCTTTATGAGCTTTGTAAGAATGTCTGCAGGGAACGGACGCAGAAGCCTTGGCGAGATGCGGCCTTTTATGCAGACCTTAAACAGAATGAACGAGACCAGCATTCCCAGAACCTTGCTGGTGCTTGTGCTTATTGCAACGCCGGTTACGCCCAAATCAAGGTAGGCAAGCGGGCCGTACAAGAACAGGTAGTTTCCGGCGATGTTAAAAATGTTCATGCTAAAAATGATGACCAGCCCTATGAGCGTGTTTCCGTGGCAGTTAAAAATGCGCGAGAACGTGTTCACCACTGCGTCCGAAAAAAGAAACAGACCGACGATTTTCATGTAGCGGTTTGCGTCATTGAACATAATCTGCGGAATGTGCATTGCGCCAAGCAGCGCCCCGCTGAACACCGTTACCACGGAACAGACCACAAGGCTCAGCACAAGGTTAAAGCCGATTGAGACGGTGTAGATGGTGTCCATCGCATCGTATTTTTGCGCGCCCAGGTATTGCGCCACCACAACGCCGGTTGCGCTGGAAATAATGGTAAACGCCAGCGCCAAAAAGCCCATCACCTGATTTGCGTTTCCAAGCGCGCCAACCGCCACGTCGGAATAATGGCTCATCATTATGGTGTCCGCGTAGCCAAGCGCCATGGTAAGCAGCATCTGCAAAAAAATAGGCCACGCGAGCTTTAAAACTGACTGATTCTGTTCTATCGACATTATGAATGCTAGTATGCTTTATTTTTATAAGAGTGAAAAGAGAGGGCAGGAATGAATCAGGGCAAACGCATTAATTCCGAAATTCTATAATGCGTTTGCTCTGGGGCAGAAATGAAAGGTGCGGGGATGCCGCTTTCAACTTCGTTCTGCTTGTACGGCATGCAACATGGTTAAAATTTTTGACAATTCAAAAACTCGTGGTAACATAAAAAGTAGTCAGAATGTTTGACTTTCGGGGATGTCATTCAGCTGAGAATTAAAAAAGTTGTTACTTCGTGCAAACTCCACTGTTTTTACAAGCGAATATGCTTTTATTTTTGGAGGTTTTTGATGAAAAAAGTATTCAAAATCTGCATTCTTTTTGCATGCCTTGCGTCATTCATGTCATGCGTGCTTGAGTCGGACGATTCAAATTCTTCTTCGGAAACGACGGAGGAGACAAGCTCCAGTGAAGAGATTACATCGGTAACGATTACCGGGTCGGATGGGCTGTCTTACAATGGCACTACGACGTTTACTGCTAAGGTTGACTATGAAGGCGAGGAAACTCTTACGTACGAGTGGAAAATTACTACTGGCAGCAACTATGCAACGCTTAGCGGCACAAATACCAAAAAGGTAACGTTTACGGCAAATAACACGACTGACTCTGAGCAGAGCGTTATTATTTCTGTTACGGTAACGGCTGGTAGCGGAAGTGCAGCTTCTTCTAAAGGCGCTTCAAAGACTATAGAACTTTCTGCAAACGGAGAATCAGTTCCTGACGCCATTACGTCGTTAACCCTTACGGCGGCAAGCACAAGCATTACGTCATCTGGAAAAACAAAACTTACCGCAACTGCAAACCACACGGGCAATCCAAAGATTACGTATAGCTGGGAAATTACGAATGGTGCTGACTATGCGTATTTTACGAGCGAAGGCGAGAATTCCACCACAAAAACAACGGAAGATGACGGCGACTGTAAAATCTCCGGAAAAAATACCACGGATTCTGCGCAAACCGTTACAATAATGGTTACGGCAAGCGACGAGGAAGGAAATTCTTATTCTGACAGCGTGTCTGTTACCGTTGAGGCAAAAAAGGCTAATTCTGATTCTTACAACACAAACGCAACCGTTGACACGGCGACTTACTCAAATGTGATTTACGTAGACTTGGAAAGTGCATTGGTTTCAAACGATAACGAGTCATGGTTGGAAATCTCTACGAGCGCAGTTCAGCCGATTGACAATGTAAAAGTTAAATTCACTGAAAACGACGACGGTTCTTCCACCGGGCTTATTAAAATCAATGCGGCTTCTTTTGGCGAAAAGCTCGCGGTGTATCTTTCTGGAACAATGACTACGGGCGGCGTAAAGATTCAGTCGAACGCAAGCGATGTTGTGGCGGTGTACTTGAATGATGCAAAAATTACTTCGTCAAATTATCCGTGTGTGGAAGTTACAAAAGGCTCTGAGGCAATTGTAAACCTGAGCGGAACGAATGTGTTTGTTGACGGCAGAAGTTACGGCACAGGCTACGGCGAGGAATATTCAACTTCTTCAAGCGATACTTACACAGATGATGACGGAAACACCGTTTCTTGCACGGTGGTAAAAGCCGCCCAGCGCGAGGGAAGCGACGGCAAAGGTACGCTCTACAGCAAAGGAAGCCTCACGATTTCCGGAAGCGGCTCTCTTTCAGTCACACAATCTTACAAAAATTGTATCGCGACAAAGGGCATTCTTACGATAAACGGCGGAACATATACGCTCACTTCTACGGGAAAAAGCGGTCTGTATGGCGATTCAAGCGTTGTCGTCAATGACGGAGCGATTACCTTCAACGGAACGGGAAGCGTTTCAAGCTCAACATTCAGAAAGGCAAACGGAATCAAAACCGATACGGACGATACAGCAAGTTCAGTTTATATAAATGGCGGTACGCTTAATGTTACCACTTACAACGGAAAGGGAATCAATTCCTCAAAAGTGTACATTGCGGGCGGAACAAACACATTCAATGTTACAGGCGTTACGAATTATACGAACGATTCAAACACAAAGATTTCTTACTACGATGCTGACGGCGTGTATTATTCAAATGTGAGTGTGAATTTTGCGGCAGAAGGAATTGAAGGCGCAAGTATCGTTGAGATTGATGGTGGCACAACCGAGGTTACGGCAACTGATGACGGAATCAATGTGAGCGACAGTTCGGCAGCTTTCTATATGAAAGGCGGAAATTTGTATTCTTATGCAATCAAAGGAGACGGAATTGACTCAAACGGCAATTTGTACATTCAGGGCGGTGTGGTTGTTTCTTATGCGCAGACTGGCTCGGAAGATTCATTTGATTCTGGAAGCAAGATATACGTAACAGGCGGAACATTTGCCGGCACAAGCGGCTCGCAGATGGCATTGAGCGAATACAACACGAGCGGTCAGAAAGTGCTGTATTTTACAGGTAGCTCAAGAGAAATGGGCGGGGTAGATAATCGGGGCGGTCCAGGACAGCCAACCTCTTCTTCATCAACTTCTTCTTCATTCTCTGCGGTGGCGGTAAAGGTCTCTGGCTCAACAGTGTATGCTTTCAAACTTCCAAGTTCAAGCTTTGGCTTGTTCGTCATGTCATGCCCTAGCTTTACAAGCTCAAGCTCTTCAAGCTACACGGTATACACGGCTCCAACAATCTCAAACTCAGATTTTAATGGCTTGTGTACGACCTCTTCAACCTTGAATGCGGTAAGCGTAGGAAGCTCAACTTCAAGCCCGAGCATAAAATAAATTCAAGGAGGCTTTTTTTCACATATGAAGCGATTTTTGGCAGTGATTTTGGGGTTTGCATCTTGCGCGTGGATTTTGGCGTCTTGTGTGCAAAAGCCGGTGCAAAAGGTTAGCCTGGACGTAATGCAGGCAAGAAAAAACTTTGCCCAACAGCTTACTGTGGAGCCTATGGACGAGGGCGTAAAAATAGAGCGGAATCTTATTACGTTTGCGCCCAAAGCGGACGGCGCGGAATATGTGCTTTCCGGCTATTTTAATGGACAGATTTTGTGTACGTCAAAAAATACGACGCTCAAACTACGGAATGCATATCTGGAAAACACCGCCGGTAAGCCCGCGCTCCGCGCTGACACCAAGACGGAGCTTTCTGTTGCAAAGGACAGCGTGAACTACATTGTTTCTCGTGGAAGGGCGTATAACCGCACCGGCGCGCTCCAGGGCAAACGCATGCTCATACTTGGCGGCGGCGGCACTCTGTACGTAAGCGGCGTGTGCCACGGCATAGAAGCTGAGGACATGAAGCTAAAAGGTTCCGGCACATACTACGTGCAGGGAACAGCAGAGGGTTCCGCGCTTAATTGCGAGACGCTTTCCGTTGAGCCGGAAAAAACATTCCGCGCGTACTTCATTAATTCCAAGAACGGCATAAAGGCTGACGGCAAAATCAACGTGGCTTCCGGCAACTTTTTTCTGTACAACAATGGAACGGCGCTCAAAACGGATACTACGGCGGATTCGCCAAAAAAACATCATGGCATTGCCATTACGGGCGGAGAATTCCATCTTTTTGGCAACAAAAAACTGTACATAACGGACGAGGATGCGTTCTCTAATTCCGGGGCGCTTTTTGTTGAGGAAACGCTGTAGCGTGCGGAGGAACGGATGAAAAAAACTGCGCTTATCATGATGTGCGCCCTCGCTTTTGCTTGTATCTGTACGGCACAAACGCAGGCTCAGGCACAAGGTCAGAATGGTTCGGCGGCGTTTGAGCTTCCGCAAAAGGCTTCCTATGGAACGGAGCTTACGATTGAGCCGATGAACAAAACCGTTAAAAAAAGCGGAAAGAACATCGTCATAACGGCAAAGGGCGAGGGCGAAACCTACATCATTTCCGGCTATTTTGACGGTCAGATTATAACCAGAACAAAGAACACGATTCTTAAGCTCAATGGCGCATATCTTGAGAACACCAGCGGAAAGCCCGCTGTTTTTGCGGACGCAAAGGTTGAAATTTCCTCTGCAAACGGCACTGTAAACTGCATTGCCTCGCGCGGAAAAAGCACCGAAAAGCCCGGTGCGCTGCATTGCCGCAAAAATCTTGTGCTTGGCGGAAGTGGCACGCTGTACATAAGCGGCGGCGTGTACCACGGCATAAAATGCGACGACGCAAAAATCAAGGGAAGCGGCGTTCTGTTTGCGCGCGGAACGGCAAGCGGTGCGGCTCTCAACTGCCAGACGCTTACGGTGGAAAAGGACAAAAGTTTTACCGCGCATTTTGTTGACTCAAAGAACGGCATAAAGGCTGACGAGGCGATAACCGTCAATTCCGGAACCTTTTATATAACCGGAACAGAAACCGCGCTTAAGACCAACAAAAAAAAGGATGAGCCCAAGGTTAAGCATTCAATCACCTTGAACGGAGGCACCTTTTATGTGAGCGGCAATAAAAAACTTCATTCTACGGATGACGGCGCGTTTACGGCAAGCGGCGCAAAAATCCTTGAGGAATAGGGGGTGCTATGGCAATAGAAGTTTTTAACCGCTGCGAAATTAAGTACATGCTGAGCGACGAGCAGAAGGACGCGCTGCTTTCTGTTATCGGGGAATATATGGACAGCGACCCCTTTAACAAAGACGGAAAGACCTATTCAATCTGCAACCTGTACTTGGATACGGAATCTGACGAGCTTATCCGAAAATCGCTGGAAAAGCCGGTTTTTAAAGAAAAGATTCGCCTGCGCAGCTACGGAACGGTACAGCTGGGCGACACGGTGTATCTTGAAAGCAAAAAGAAGTTTGATTCCGTGGTGAACAAGCGGCGCACGCCGTTCATTCTGTCGGACGCATACGACTATTTTGAGAGCGGCACGCTTCCGCAAAATCCGCGAACCAATCATCAGGTTATGCGCGAGATTGACTACATCATGCATTTTTACCGGCTCAAGCCGCGGGTGTACATTTCGTACGACCGGCTTGCGTTTTTTGAAAAGAACAATTCCGACTTCCGCCTGACCATTGACCGCAATATTCAGACACGGCGGACGGATTTGCGGCTGGATTCCCCGGCGTACGGCGACCAGCTTTTACCGGAGGGCAGGTGGCTTATGGAAGCCAAGGCGTTCAAGGCGTTCCCGCTTTGGTTCGTGCATTTTCTTTCTTCGCGAAGGATTTTCAGCACGTCGTTCTCAAAATACGGAACGGAATACAAGAATTTTCTTAAGACAAAAATAAATGAAAAAACAGAGGTGATTCTATGAATTTGTTGGATGGTTTTCTTATCAGCACGGAAACAGGGAACATTATGTTCAACATGCTGCTGGGGCTTATTGCCGGTATTATCATTGCGGCGGGCTATGTGTGGGCAAACCGCAATCAAAAATTCTCCAAGAATTTTGTGATTACGGTGCTTCTGATGCCGGCAATTATGACGGTCATCATTCCGTTCATTGCGTCAGATTTAAAAAAGACGCTTTCGTTGGCGGGTATTTTTGCGCTGGTGCGCTTCCGAAGCGTACCGGGCGACTCAAAGGACATTCTGTACGTGTTTTTTTCGCTTTCTACCGGCGTTATCATTGGTCTGAACAGCTATTTTGTTGCTTTTGCGCTGGTGTTTGTGGTTACCATCCTGTTCATTCTGCTGTCGCTTTTGTGGAAGGTTGAGGACAAGCAGATTCTGAAGATTACGATTCCAGAGGACATGAACTACAAGGACGTTTTTAACGACATCTTTGAAAAATATCTTGAAAAATACGACGTAAAGAACGTAAAAACGTCGAACATGGGCACGTTGTTTACGATTTCGTATTGGGTGCAGCCTAAGAAGGAAATGGACGCAAAGGCATTCATCGACGAGCTGCGTACCCGCAACGGCAACCTGAACATCATCCTTGAAAACCCGGACGACCAACTGGTTCCGGTTTTGTAAAAAAAGCATGTAAAGAGGGGAATAGTCAAGCATGGAGGCAAAAAATAGCTCCCAGTCGATTTTTGTCTTTCAAAATCGCACGCTCGCGTGCTACACGCTGATTGTGGCATAGACTATAGAACATGCCGCTTTCG
>CAKZZR010000134.1 GCA_937885475.1 uncultured Treponema sp. | reverse complement strand
GCATTTTTGCCTTGGAACTTATAAAGTTTGCCGCTTACGCGGCAGCAAAAATGGGGGTTTTTGAAGGCTGCAACTTCTCCTTTGCGCTATTTTTTATGCAACTTCACATAAATCTGCGCAATAGCTCAGAAAGCGCTCAACATTCTACGCGCGCGAAAAGTTAAGCTTGTCGCCTGCGGAGCTTACCTTTATGCGGCTTCCTTCGCCAAAGGAACCGGAAAGAAGCTCGCGGCTCAGCGGGTTTTCCACCCATGTCTGGACGGCGCGTTTTACAGGACGTGCGCCAAACGCCGGGTCGTAGCCCTTCTCGCACAAGAAATCCACCGCGCTGTCGTCAAATTCAAGAGCGATGCGGCGATCTTCAAGGCGGTTGACAACGCGGTCAAGCTGGATGCGCACGATTCCGCCTATGCAGTCCTTTCCGAGTTTCTGGAACATCACGGTCTCGTCGATTCTGTTCAAGAATTCCGGGCGGAAATGCTGCTTTAAAAGAACGTCGATTTTTGCCCTCGTTTCGGCTGAAACAGACACTCCACCGCTGGCTTCGGCATCATCCAGAATCAGGTCGCTTCCTAGGTTGCTCGTCATTATGATTATGGTGTTCTTAAAGTCCACCACCCTGCCCTGACCGTCGGTAAGGCGGCCGTCATCAAGCACCTGCAAAAGCACGTTGAAAACGTCAGGGTGAGCCTTCTCTACCTCGTCAAAAAGAACCACACTGTACGGACGGCGGCGAACCGCTTCCGTAAGCTGACCACCCTCGTCGTAGCCAACGTATCCCGGAGGCGCTCCGATAAGACGGCTCACGCTGAATTTTTCCATATATTCGGACATATCGATTCGGGTAAGGGATTTCTCGTCGTTGAAGAGAAAGTCCGCGAGCGTTTTTGCAAGCTCCGTCTTACCGACTCCCGTAGGGCCGATGAAGAGGAAGCTTCCAAGCGGCCTGTTTGGGTCAGAAAGCCCGCTCCTGTTCCTGCGGATTGCATCGCTTACAACCTGAACCGCCTCGTCCTGCCCGATTACGCGCTTATGAAGCACGTTCTCAAGCTCAAGATATTTCTGCTTTTCGCCCGCAAGCATCTTTGCAACAGGAATTCCAGTCCACGTGCTTACAACGCGCGCGATGTCTTCCTCGGTAACGCTCTGCCGCAGAAGGGACTGGCGTTCAGAAGTTTCGACAGGCTGTCCTGAGTTTGTCGAATCAACCGCCCCCTCATTCCGCTTTTTATCCGCCTCCGTAGCTTCAAAAAGCTCCTTTTCCAAGCCCGGGATTATGCTGTACTTGTATTCGGCGGCCTTCTCGAGGTTTCCCTCGCGGGTGAACTTTTCTTCCTCAAATCGGGCTGACTCAAGTTTTTCCTTCAGCTTACGGCTCTTGTCTATGCTTTCCTTCTCGTTCTGCCACTGCATTTTCATTGCATCGCGCTTGATCGTAAGCTCGGCGATTTCCTTCTCAAGCTTGGAAAGCCGCTCCTTGCTTGCCTCGTCGTCCTCCTTGGAAAGCGACTGTTTTTCTATGCTCAGCTGCAAAAGCTTTCGCTCAACCTGATCAAGCTCCGTAGGCTGGCTTTCAATCTCCATCTTAAGGCGGCTTGCGGCCTCGTCCACAAGGTCAATCGCCTTGTCCGGCATAAAGCGGTTTGTGATGTAGCGGTTGCTCAAGACAGCCGCGCTGACCAAGGCTTCATCCTCAATGCGTACGCCGTGATGAATCTCGTACTTGTCGCGAAGTCCGCGCAGGATTGCAATCGTGTCCTCTACGGTAGGCTCGGCGCAATACACCTGCTGAAAGCGTCGCTCCAGGGCGGCATCCTTTTCTATATACTTGAGGTATTCGTCAAGGGTCGTAGCACCGATTACGTGAAGCTCGCCGCGGCTTAAGGCAGGCTTTAAAAGGTTTGAGGCATCCATACTTCCCTCGCTGGCACCTGCACCTACAATAGTGTGAAGCTCATCGATGAAGAGTATAATCTGCCCCTCGCTTTTTGTAACCTCCGAGATTACCGCCTTAAGACGCTCCTCAAATTCGCCGCGGAATTTTGCGCCCGCAACAAGGCTTCCCATATCAAGCGCAAGAAGCCGCTTGTTCCTAAGACTTTCAGGAACGTCGCCTGCTGCGATACGGCGGGCAAGTCCTTCCACGATGGCAGTCTTACCAACGCCAGGCTCTCCTATCAGGACAGGATTGTTCTTTGTGCGGCGGCAAAGCACCTGCATGACGCGGCGGATT
>CAKZZR010000133.1 GCA_937885475.1 uncultured Treponema sp. | reverse complement strand
CTCTTCCGATCTCCTGGCAGCTCAGAAACTGAAAGTGAGTCCACGCAGGAAACCAGCTCATCTGCTGACTTTTCATATATCTCATCCTCAAAGAATGAATGGGCCGTGCGCACCCGCTCTCTAAAGTCCGTTATGTGGGGAGAGGCATACACGCCGCAGGAATAGCCCGCTGCCTCGATGGCTGAGGCAATCATGGCAGATACGCTTCCTTTTCCTTTTGAGCCTGCCACATGGATGCACGGTATTTTTTTCTGCGGATTTTCCAGCTTTTCACAAAGAAATCTCATGGAATCAAGCCAGAATATGTTCTTTTCCTGCGTTTTCTCAAAGTTCAGGTAAGAATCAAGCCATTTTTGAAAAGCGGTCAACGTCATGCCTCTTATTCTACCGATTTTAGCCTTCCGTGTTAAATACATTCGTGTTCATCAGGCAAAAGCATTATAAATTTTGCAGGATAATAAGTTACGTATTATGTAAAGAAAATAACGCGAAGGAGAAGATTTGTTTTCAAAATCACTCTGACTTTAGTTGTCGCGAAAGCGACAATTCAATAGTTCCTTTGCTAAAGTAATGCGTTTGCCCTGCGTTTCCTTATTCACAAAAGGCGTTTTTTTCACTATAGTTTCATTGAAAATCCAGTTGATTTAGAATTCAAAGATTAAAATGAAAACAAGGGGCTCAGCATGGCAGAGACTATAAACAGCGCGACATATACGGCAGCTTTGGAGGCAAGCAGAAAATTGGAGGAGGACTTGCTCAAGAATCCTTCAAAATACAGGGTTCTTACAGGAGACCGTCCTACGGGCCGCCTTCACATCGGGCATTACTTTGGCTCCCTTCAGAACCGCGTGCGGCTCTCAAAGCTTGGCGTTCCGACCATGATTCTGATTGCGGACTATCAGGTGCTAACCGACCACGACGCATACCAGGAGATAAGCCAGAACACAAAGCAGCTGGTGATTGACTACCTTGCGGCCGGCATTGAGCCTGGCGAGAACGTGATAATCTATCCTCATTCGTACATTCCGGAGGCAAACCAGCTGATGGTTCCGTTCCTCACGCTCGTATCAAACGCAGAGCTCAGCCGGAATCCTACCGTAAAAGAGGAGATTTTGGCGGCAGGTCTTACAAACGTAAACGCAGGAATGTACACGTATCCTGTTCATCAGGCGGTAGACATCCTTTTCTGCAAGGGAAACGTGGTTCCTGCCGGAAAGGATCAGCTTCCGCATATAGAGATGGCTCGCACGATTGCAAGCCGCTTTAACAAACGCTTTTGCACGGATGCCGGAAAGGAGCCTGTTTTTCCGCTTCCGCAGGTGCTGCTCTCAAAAACGCCAAGCATAATGGGGCTTGACGGAACTCAGAAGATGAGTAAATCCCGCGGAAACGCGATAATGCTTTCCGCAACCGAGGACGAGACTGCAAAGCTCATAAAGAAAGCAAAGACCGATGCAGAGCGACACATAACCTATGACCCTGCAAACCGTCCGGAGGTTGCAAACCTGCTGCAGCTCATCTCCCTTTGCACAGGCGAGGAGCCAGCAAAAATCGCGGAGCGGATAGGCGATGGCGGCGGCGGCCTTCTTAAGTCAACCCTCACAGAAGCCCTGAACGAAACCTTGCGCCCATTACGCACAAAGCGCGCCCAGCTTGAGAACGACATACCGTACATCCAGAGCGTGCTGAACGACGGCGTTAAACGCGCCCGCGCAATAGCCGAGCAGACCTTGAAGGAAGTCCGCGAGGTCATGAACATGGTGATTTAAACTTAGAGAATACCGAGCGCTTAAAGCTGTCTCGGTTCTTTCAACGGTATTCAGCATACGACCGTCTGAACGAGAGCGGAAATATCCGGCTCATTCAGGCGGTTTTCTTTTACGCGCAGGGCGATTTCGGCACCGCTGTATGTGTCCTCCGGGTACAGTACGACGACCGCCTTGTCTCCGTTCTGAAGAAAATTCGTCATGCCAAACTGCGTGTAGCGCGTCGCGCCGATTGAGATAAAAAGCCGGGAAGGAAAGCCCGCCGCCGCAAGATAGGAATGTATGTCCTCCGCAGGTCCCTCGTTCTTCTGCGCATTCAGGCGGTCAATTAGCCACGCGCATAGCCGTTCGTAGACATAGCTGTAGTCGCGCACGGCGCTGTCCTCGCCATACAAAAAGACCTCGTTTTTCCGCACCAAAAAGCTTGTGATGCGGTAGCGGTCGAGCACGCCCCCCGCAGAAAAGCTGTTCAATGGAATGGCATGAGCGGAAAAGCCCTTGCTGCACGCACCCCAGTTCTTCTTGAGGCTGATTTTTTTTGCGCCTTCCTTTCTGATGGAGCAGTCGTCCGACGCGCCGAATGCAACCGGTAAAAGCGAGCGGAGCGTTCCGTCCTTCCATTCCGCGTCAAAGATAACCGCGCACTCAGGCTCTATCTGAAGCCGCGACTCGCCTGCAGGAAAGATGATCTTTTCTGACGAAAAGGGAAAGGTTCGCAGGAATGCAGGAACTGCAGAGCCTTCTGGCGTGCCGTCCGCCGGTATGAACGTGGGAAACAGCGCCTTTGGAGCGGCTTCATCCGCCGTGCGCAAGGTCCTGAAGTCTGCGGCTTCGCCCGCCTGCTCAAGATGCCCGGTGAAATTTCCGGCAACGCCGAACGCCGCCATCGTACGAAGATTCAAATCCATAAGACAGCTCCCTGCTATTCGTCCTCTGGAAGGGGGTCGCCCTTGTCCAGATATTCCGCAACGATTTTTCCGTCAACCTCATTCACCGAGATAATCGAATATTCGGCGTAATTCTGCACCAGCCAGCCGTCATAGGCCGTCCAGTTGTTAAATTCTTCCTTGTGCTTCATGTTCTGCTCCTATTATCTTACGTTTCTCTTTGCATATATGTTCCTTGCAATCGCAAGCAGCGCGTTACGCTCGTTCTGGGCAGGATCGTCAAGCACTGTATCAAACAGTTCCGCAAGGATTTCGCCGAGCAGTTTTCCCGGTGGTATGCCGATTGCAATCAAATCCGTTCCGTTTACGGCAAGCGCCTTAAGGCTCAGCGCGGAATTTTCCTTCTGAACGCTCTGAATGCGCTCCTTGAATTCCAGAAGAAGCTCACACGCGGCGCTATCGTGAACGCGCACCGGCTCGTTGTATTTTCCGTACATGTCGGCAAGGCGCAGGTCAAAGAGGTCGTCAACGTAGTCCGCCCCGGTTCTGACCAGAAAGCGGCGGACGGCGGCATCGCTCCATGTAGGCTCATAGTGGAACATATGCTGCTCAATAAGATGGCACACGTATTCTGTCTCCGCATTGCTGAATTTCAGCCGGGTCATCAGCTCGCGTGCAATCTTTGCTGAATGGCGCTCGTGGTTGTAAAAATTGATTACGGTTTTTCCGTCAATCGTGCGCTCAGTGCGACTCCGCGGCTTTCCCGCGTCATGAAGCAAAGCGGCAAGACGGAGCAGGGGCTTTTGCATGGGCGCGCCGTCGCAGGCATAGATGTTATGATCCAGCACGTCAAAAATGTGGTATCCTCGGTCGTCCGCCTGACTGCACCCGCGCCCCTCTAAGAGCTCCGGCAAAAAGATGGAAAGGATTCCCGTTCTTTCCATAAGGAGGAGACCTAAGGACGGTTTTGGCGCGCCCAAAAGCTTCACAAGCTCGTCCCG
>CAKZZR010000132.1 GCA_937885475.1 uncultured Treponema sp. | reverse complement strand
CTATAAACTAGTTTGAAAATCTGCTATAATACGTGGTATTAGAACTTTTGCGGAATATGGTTCTGCATTTTTAAGGATAAACAAATGGCAATCGATAAATGGGAAATCGTAATCGGGTGCGAGATTCACACTCAGCTTTTGACAAAAACTAAGGCGTTCTGTGCCTGTGAGAACCGCTACGGGGGAATGCCTGACACTCGCGTGTGTCCTGTTTGTCTTGGACTTCCTGGAGCTATGCCCCGCGTTTCCAAGGGCTATGTGGAGCTGGGCGCGGTTGCGGGTCTTGCCTTGAACTGCGACATCGCAAGCTACACCAAATTTGACCGCAAGCACTATTTTTATCCTGACCTTGCAAAAGGCTACCAAATCACGCAGTACGACCTTCCGCTTTGCACGGACGGCTTTGTTGACCTTCCGCTGGTGCATTTTCCAAAGGACGAGCAGCCGGGTGGCTCCAAGTTCCGTCCAAAGAACTTTATCGGCGAGGACTGCATTATAGACGGAAAATACCGCCGCGTCCGTATTGAGCGCATTCACCTTGAGGAAGACGTAGGTAAGTCGCTCCACCTTGAAGGAAAGCATTCATACATTGACTACAACCGCTGCGGAACTCCGCTCATAGAAATTGTAACAAAGCCCGACATGTCAAGCCCGGACGAGGCAGCATTGTTCATGCAGACCGTTCAGGAAATCCTCCGCTATGTAAAGGTTACTAAGGGTAACCTTGAGGAAGGAAACATGAGGTGCGATGCGAACATCAACCTCAATGTCTGGGAGGACGGAAAGCTTTATCACACTCCTATTTCAGAAATCAAGAACTTGAACAGTTTTAAGGCTATCCGCGAGGCTTGTACTTACGAGGCAAGTCGCCAGCTTAAAGAATTCCAGGAAGACAGGCAGGAATTCAACCCAGGATTTAAGGTTACCATGGGTTGGGACGAAGCCAAGGGCGAGACCGTAGTTCAGCGTACAAAGAACAGCTTCGTTGACTACCGCTTTACGACCGAGCCTGACATCAAGCCGTTTACCGTAAGCACGGAGCTTGTAGAAGCCGCGGCCGAAAGGGTAGGCGAGCTTCCTGAGCAGAAGCGAATCAGATTCCAGGAAGAATTCGGCCTTACTCAGTTTGACTCAGAGGTTCTTACTGGCACTCGCGACCTTTCTCTTTGGTTTGAGGATGCCGCAAGCCAGTCCAAGAGTCCTAAGAGGGTTGCAAACCTCATCATCGCAGAGCTGCTTGCCGTTTTGAACGAGAACAAAGAGACCATTCTTGATGTAAAGCTTACTCCAAAGCACATCGCAGAGCTTGCAGATGCCCTTGAGGACAAAAAAATCACCTCAAAGCAGGGAAAAGAAGTCTTTGCCGAGATGCTTGAGACAAACAAGCTTCCTTCTGCTATCATCAAGGAAAAAGGGATGGAAGTCGTTACGGACAGCGGCGCAATCGAAAAAATCGTTGATGATGTAATAGCCGCAAATCCAAAGGCAATCGAAGATTTTAAGAAAGGTAAGACGAATGTAGTGGGCTGGCTCATGGGGCAGGTCATGAAGGCTTCTCAAGGCAAGGCAAACCCAGGTCAGGCCACCAAGATGATAAACGAAAAGCTTTCCAAGCTGTAAGTTTTATGACGAATATTGATTTTTTAGCACAGGAAATTTTTTCTCGCTACGGCAATGTAAAGCGTGCCCGCGGTTGCTTTTTGTACACCGCTAAGGGAGTTCGCCTTACCGACCTTTATCAGGAAGGCGGACGGGCAATCCTTGGATGGGGCGGAGGCACTGCATTCACCATGTTCAAGAATACTATGAACCGAGGCGTAACAGGTAGCTTTGAGACAGGCTTTGCATACCGCACCAAAAAAGCCGTTCAGGAGCTTTTTGATTCTGAGCGAGAGGTTCTGTTTTTTGACGGCTACAAGGCGGCGCTGAGGGCATCTCTTTTGCTTTCTAAAGATGGAACCAATCGCTACCGCCCATGGAGCACTTCTCCTGTAAACTGGGCGGAATGCCCTTCCATAATTTTTGAGCCGCCTTTTCCGTGGGCTCAGAATCTTTTTATCGTTGCATCAAAGCCAGAAGTTTTTGAAGAGTCCGTTCCCTGTGAGTTTTTGCCGGCGCAGGTTACGATTCCAGCTCCGATGCACGCAGGAATCACCCGCTCAATCTACGACTTGATTACAGCCCTTAAAGAACGCGAGGAAAAGCACTTTTTTATCTACGACACAGTTCTTACAAAATACTGGGAACGAAAGGGGCCCTATCTTTTTACCAAGATACCAGAGGAACGCTACAAGGATTTTATCATTCACTGCCTTGATCTTGGTATTGTCATAAGCCCTGACTACAACGAGCCTTCAATCGTTCCGTTCGGTGCGGATGCAGGGGTTTTCCGCGTGCTTAAAAACACTCCGTTCAATCTATAGCACTTTTGCGGAGCAGCCTAATCTTGCCTTTGCGCTTTGGCGTTCCGCTAAATATATCAAAAAGTGAGGGTATCATGTCTCAGACTGAAATGATTCTGTATGCCGTAAAGTTGATTCTTGGCGGAATAACTGCGCTTACCGCCGTCATGCTGTATTCCAAGACAAAGGATTCCGCGTGGATTTGTCTGGTTGCCGGTTTTGTTGCTGCCTATGCAGAAAGCGTCTACGAGCTGTTGCAGTCTCTGGGCATTTTTTTTACGCACGACGTGTACATTGCCGCCATCCCGCTTTCTGCGCTGGTGTTCACCGTGCTTCCTGGATTTTTCTTTATTCTTGCGTTTGCAATAATGCTTACAAGGAAGTGATGTATGGAGATTTCTGCGGCAGATTCCTTTTGGAACGAATTCATTGAGCGGACTGGAGCGGATCCGGATTCGCGCTGTGCCGGCGATTTGACCTTTGAATCCAAGGGCTTTACGAATGATGCGTTGGTCGCTCTTGTTCTCAGCGGAAAAAAGACCGCGCTCTTTTCGTCTTTTGCGACCTATGCGGCGGACGGTGAGCCGATTCCTGTTTCTGGGGAGCTGTACATCGTCTTTGACCGCGGTCAGACTCCGCGTGCTGTCATCGAGCTGCAAAGCGTGAGCGTCATTCCGTTCAGCGAGGTTACCTGGGCAATGGCTTCTTTGGAGGGGGAATGCGCTGACCTTGAGGAATGGCGGCAAAAAACGCGTGAAAACCTTGAAGATGAGGGAGAGGTTGTCGGTTTTGAATTCCGCTCCGACATAAAACTCATTTTTCAGACATTTAAAGTTGTTTACCGCAGTTAAAATCCAGTGTATAATATATATACTTTCTTATTTATTAAAATGGAGGAAAAAATGGGAAAAGGTAAAGGTATTTCTATCGGGAAGCTCATTCTGCAGCTTGCCTTGGGTATCATGCTTGCTGTTGCGGGAATCTGGGTGTTCGCAAACTCTGACAAGGGTGGAGATGCCGCTGTAAACGCAATCCGCAAGCTGTTTGACAGCAAGGATTTGGGAAACATCATCGCTGTTGTATTCGGTATTCTTGAGCTTGTTGCCGGCGCATACTTGATTCTTGAGCCGTTCATCGGTGATAAATTTGGCGGAATTGCAGCCATTGCAAGCCTTGGTGTTGTCATTTTGTGGGCTGTTGCAATCGTTCTCATCGATTTCTGTGGTACAGGCGGACTTTTCAAGGCTACGATTTCAATCGGCGACGTAGAGGATTTTGAGGACTTCCTCAAATGGTTCTACCAGCTTGCTGGTCATGCTGCTGTGCTTGGCGGACTTATTTACATCAAAGAATAATTCTTTTCTTTTGATTTAAGCGAAGCAGAAATTCGATATTTTTCGGGTTTCTGCTTTTTTTTGTTTAAAATGGGCGGCTGCTTCTGCCGATACTAAAGTATGAAAAAGACTGTCTGCGCCTTTGCGCTTATTTTTGCCGCCTTATCCTTGTTTGCAGAAAAAGATAAAATCGTTCGGTTTGACCTGGGGCTTGCAACTGGAATTCCTGTATATAATAAAAATGACGTAAGCATTGACGGAAACGATTCCCGCGCGATTTTTGGCTCTCTTGCCGACATTGCGTTCCGTGTTACGGAGCCTATGCGCATTGTTCTTGGAAGCGATTTGATGTGTGATTTTACCTGGGACGGCGGAAATCACAGCCATCACGTTGATTATGCATTCTGGGGTGGAATCAAGGTGTATCCCGGCTTTGGTGGCTTAAGCACAGGGCTTTCCTATGCACTTGGTTGCCGCACAGACTTTGTGAATGATGATGAGACTTCGGGAACGTCCAGCTCCGCATGGGGAAACGGCTTCAGGCTCAGCATTGACTACGACTTTTTATATGGAACAAAATACAATTGCGCCCCTGCGCTGGGCGGCTACTACCGCCTTATGCCACGCGGCGAAAACCACTGGGACAACATTTTTGCTGTATATATAACGCTCGGATTCTAAAAAAAATCTGGTACATAAAAAAGGCTGACCAAAAAAAGGCCAGCCTTTTGTGTCTTATGCCAAACATGCGGCGCGGTCTAATAATTATTTCTTATGTATTTGTAATTTCCTAATTTATAATAGTCTTCCATATCCTTGTCAGAAACGAACATCAATACATAGGCGGTTCCATCAGGCGCAGAATATGTTTCGAGCTTTTTTGCAATGTCAGAAACGCTTACATATTCCTCAGAATAGGCGGAGGTGGCTGCCGACGCAGAATCATTTTTCTCAAGCTTGTATAATTTATATTTGTTGGAGAATACCATGCTCAAGGAATTTATTGCTGACTGTTCCGCCGATTTTTCTGCTTCTGCGCTGTTTTCTGCATTCGCCTTTGCGGATTTAAAAATTCCCGGTACTGCCGGAACATTCTTCAGGTATGTGCTTGCTTCCGCATAGGAAAAATCGCTGTCAAGCCATTTTGGTGCACCGCTGTAAATCTCACTGCCAGAGACTGCGCCGCGCTTTTCTACGCCACCGATTGTATAAAGGGCGTCTGAAATTTCCTTAATCTGCTTTGAAAACAAGGCATGACCATTCTTTCTAAGCTTGTCGTCTCCCATGCCGGCTTTGTAGCCCTTGGAATGATACATGAAGGAAGCGGTTTTTCCTCCTTGACCGCCGTAAACAACAAGGTGAGTGTCATCACAGCCAAGGTTTACAAAATTATCTCCGCACAGAATTCTTACGGTATAAAATAAGTCTGCCTTATACGCACTCGCAAGCCATTTGAACTTTCCTCCTGTTCCTGCAAACGACACAGTAAAGGAAGTGTCGTCGCATTCCAGATTTTTTACCTCTTTTTTTTCAAAATAGGCTTTTATCTGTGAATAGGCAACGGATGCACTCAATGCGGTTGGAATTTTCTCCTCATAATTAAGAGGCCATTCCTGCATGTACTGATCCGGGTATTTTTCGGAATACCATTTGGATTTTGGTGCAGAATCCTCAAGTGCATACGAATTACCGATAGCAAAAAAAGAGGCCAGAAACATTGCGCCCAAAAAAATCAATTTTCGTTTCATCATTACTCCTATAAAAAGCCTCGCCGCAAGCAACGAGGCATATTTAGTTTTAAAAATCCATTGAATAACTTTGTTATTCAGCGTTTCCTGTTATCTGCTTGGTTTCGATGAGTTCTATCATATGCTTTGCAAATTCCTTGTCCTTAAGCGTCTCTGCGGCGCTTTCCTCCAGATTCTCGTTGGAAAGATACATAAGGACGTATACAGTTCCGTCCGGTCCAAGGTACCTGTCCAAACGGCGGCTACCTTTTAAGCTGGCTTCTGAAACTTCTTTTATTGATTCAGAAGAGAATGTTTTTTTGTCTGTCTCTGCGGTTCTCTTTACGTATGTATCAATTTGCGCAGCCAGGTTGGCGCGTGCATCTAGACGAGCCGTTGTCTCGGATGAGGTCTCATCACCTAGTTTTCCGCGTCCTGTTGCAAAAACACCCTTCTTTTTAGGACAGTAATCAAGAATATCCTGCGCCATGTCGTAATCCATGTCTGTATTGACCCACAATGGAAGCTTCTTGTCTGCATTCTGCTTAACGACGGCAAGATTCTTTGCGTTTCCTGTAGAAGCACAACTCACAAATATTGAAAGCAATGCTCCAACCATAAACATTCCGATAAATCGTTTCATTTTTTCCTCCAATTGAAAAAATTATACTATGCTCATAAGAGCCTGAATCCTTAATTCTGAGTTTTTCCGTAAATTCCGAATGCCGCTCCACCAATCCAAGACACTACGGATACAGGAATGGTTATTACCGTTCCAATCACGCCTGCGACTGCCGCTGTTTGGGCAGCGTCTGCTTTTGCGGAACGGGAAACAGAAAGCGTATTGTCAATTTCTTTGCGGGTGGTGCTTTTTACCTTTATTTCATCAGAACTGACGAACAGCGATTCCTTTTCGCCGGTAACTGTCGTAACTACGATGTGATTGTCCGTAAATGGCAGATGATATTCCGGGTAATAGGCGATTTTATTTGCTTCCTTTGCTTTTACCGCCTTTTCCTTGGCTTTTTTATAGCTTGGCAATTTCCAATATGCTGCATTTGATTTTCCTGCCACTGCATTGTAGCCACCGGTAAAATTGATGAGCGCATAGCCTACGCATTTTAAAATGTTCCAAGAGGCTGTTCCTAAAATGACGAAGGGTTTTCCCATGATTTGATACATGATGAAGCTTTGATTTGGCGTGCTTGTAACCTCTATGTTTTTCACGACGCTTTCTGTCCTGTATGACTTTCCGGCGGCTTCTGAAATTTCCTGACCTGTTGTGGCGCTAAAAACTCCCTCCAAATACACTGGAATTTTGGAGAACATTGCCTCGTCATCCTTAGAAAAGGAATCTCCTTTTGCAAGCTTCGGCGCTCCGTTAGAATCAATATACGGCGCCAGTTTTCCGTTTTTATTAAAGCGTATGGTCTTCTTTCCGATTATGTCGGAAGTATCTGTTCTGTCAGAGCGGTTAAAAACTTCTTCCACAAGATAAACGTTGGTCATCTGGTATTCGGATTTTGAAGTCTGCTCTTTTTCTGCAATGAAATAATGTGTCGTAGTTTTGCTTTCGGTCGCAACAACAGAATTCTCAAACTCATATAGATTGTAATAATTCTTGATTGAATCCTTCTGCAATTTACCATCTAAAGAAGTGCTTGAAACCTCCGTCGTCAGACGGTCATCCTCGTAGAGCGTGTCCTGAGTCTTGACGTATACGCGATTACTGGCGCACGATACGAATGCAAGGAATAAATAGCCCAGCAGTCCAAAGATAATTTTTTTTGAAAGCATACGATTCCTCCTGAAAGTGAAAAAAAATACCGGATTTTTGACTAATAGTAAATCATATTTTTGCAAAAGTCAAATTTCTATTAACTCAAAGTGATATTTTATACCTATGTCAAGGATTCAAACTTTGTTAGGGAATAATGTAAGAAGGCTGAGGAATCAAAAGGGCTGGTCGCAGGTGTATCTTGCGGATAAGCTGGAGGTGTCGGTGTCATTTATTTCGATAATTGAGTCCGGACAGCGGGGAGTGTCGCTTCCTCTTATCGAGAATATAGCGGAAGTGTTCAATGTTTCGGTTCCTTTTTTGTTTACTGACCATGATAAAAACGATGCGGAAAATTCAATGGATATTCTGAAGCTTTCTGATTTGGAATCTGACCTGAAGGATAATATGAATGCATTTCTTACGGATTTTTTTAATGCAAGACGATAGATAAAGAATCGTTAAATAAACGAACCTCGCCGCATCTAGCAGCGAGGTTCGTTTATTCGCGTGAATACGTCCTAGCGTGCATATTCACGCCGCAAGCTCGTCGAATATGCACTAGCGCGCATATTCGACAATTCGGGTTTCGCGAATCATGGTGATTCGGATTCGTCCCGGATATTTCAAGTCGTTTTCAATTTGCTTTGCAATGCTGCTTGCGAGCTGCTTTACTTCGTTGTCTGCAACTTTCTCGTTGTTTACAAGGATGCGAAGCTCGCGGCCAGCCTGAATTGCATACGCCTTTTCAACGCCATTGAAGTTTTCGGCAATGGCCTCAAGATTTTCAAGGCGTTTTACGTAGTTGTCAACCGTCTCGCGGCGTGCGCCTGGGCGTGCGGCAGAAATTGCATCCGCAATCTGCACGATGATAGCCTCAAGCGTAGTCGCCTCAACGTCGTTGTGGTGCGCGGCAATCGCATTGATGACCTTTGGATCCTCGCCCATCTTGCGCGCCATTTCGGCTCCAACCTCTGCGTGGTTCTGGTCGCTGTCGTTTTCTGCACCCTTACCAATGTCATGCAGAATGGCGGCTCGCTTTGCAAGCTCGCGGTCTGCGCCCACTTCTGCGGCAAGCATGGCGGCAACGTTTGCAACTTCCTTTGAGTGGATAAGCACGTTCTGACCATAGCTCGTGCGGAAATACAGACGACCCAGAGCGCGGATTCCGTCCGTCGGCATATTGTGGATTCCAAGGTCAAAGAGAGCCTTCTCGCCTTCCTCGTAAATCTTGTTCTGAATTTCGCGCGTAACCTTCTGAACGACTTCTTCGATGCGGGCTGGATGAATGCGTCCGTCCGAAATAAGCCGCTCAAGCGACTGCTTTGCGATTTCCTTGCGTACTGGGTCAAAGCATGAGATGACAACAGCTTCCGGCGTGTCGTCAATGATGATGTCCACTCCGGTAAGCGTCTCAAGGGCGCGGATGTTGCGTCCTTCGCGACCGATTATGCGACCCTTCATCTCGTCGCTCGGCAGGGAGACGGTGGCAACGGTAATGTCGCCGGCGGTCTCCGGTGCGATGCGCTGAATTGCAGAGATAAGCACCTCACGCGCTTTCTTTTCTGCGGAAAGCTGCGCGTCCTGCTCAATTTTGTTCAGAAGAGCCTGTGCGTCGTGGCGGGCATCGTTCTCAAGGTTCTTGATGATAAGCTCCTTTGCTTCCTGCGCAGAAAGTCCCGAAATACGCTCCAATTCACGGCGGTATTCCTCCTCCTGTTCCGCAACGACGGCCTCGCGCTTCTTCATGGAAGCAAGCCGTTCCGCATAGTCCTTCTCTTTTTTCTCAAATTCAGCTGCTTTTTGGTCAACAAGCTCTTCTTTCTTGTTTACCCGGGCTTCGTAACGCTGCACTTCAGCACGACGTTCCCTGTTTTCCCGTTCCTGCTGGTTTCGTTCACGAATGAGTTCATCTTTTGCGTTAAGCAAAATTTCTTTTTTCTGAGCTTCAGCTTCTTTTATTGCATCCTGTTTTACACGTTCTGCTTTTTGTTCTGACGCAGATAGTTGAAATCTGGCATACAGCCAGCGAATAATCCATCCAAGAACGATTCCAACAACCGGGAGAATGATGAACCAAATCACTGTTGGCATACAATAAACTCCTAGCATATATAGAATAATTCACATTCAATATTACAGCATGAAAATTATATTGTCAAATTAATACGGTACGGCATATACTTAAAAGAGCAAAAAGTGAGGTCAGAATGGCTCTTATACAGGTGAATTATATGTCGCGCGCGCTTTCCAGAATGGTGCCGCTTATGGTTGTGCTGCCGGTTGACAAATTCGGTGCGGATTTTGACGAGGAACGCTCAGACGGCGGCGAAGGCAGGGCGTTCAAGACATTGTACCTGCTTCATGGCGTGTTCGGAAACTGCACGGACTGGGTTTCCGGCACGCGGATTCAGCGCTGGGCGGAGGAAAGGGATTTGTGCGTGGTGATGCCGTCGGGCGACAATTCCTTTTATGTGGACGATGAGGCTAAGGGCGATTTTTACAGCGAATTCATAGGAAAGGAGCTCGTTTCGCTCACGAGGCGCATGTTCCCGCTTTCAAAGCGGCGCGAGGATACGTTTGTCGGCGGGCTTTCTATGGGCGGCTTTGGCGCGCTGCTGAATGGGCTGCGCTTTGCCGATAGTTTTTCCCGTATAATAGTGCTTTCCGGTGCGCTGCATCTGCTTGACGGCGGGAATGCGTTTGCCGCCTCGTGCAAAGGCGGCGGTGTCGGCCCTGATGTGCGTCCTTCCGCTCAGGAAGGCGCAGGAGTGCCTTTCAATAGCATTCCGCCGCTCCCATGCGAGTCGGCGGCGTTCGGCGATTTTGCGGTGGCAAGCCGGACGGACAAAAATCCCCGCGTGCTTGCGGAACGGCTTTCTTCCTCTCTTTCTGCGGAGCGACTGCCTGCGCTTTTTATGGCGTGCGGCACTCAGGATCCGCTGCTTTCTGCAAACCGCTCATACCGCGACCTGCTTGTGTCACTCGGGTTTTCAGTCTCTTATTTTGAATCGGAAGGCGGTCATGACTGGGATTTTTGGGATGCAGAGATAAAGCGCGCCATAGACTGGCTTCCTTTGGGAAGTGCCGTGCAGGGCGTGAATAGCGGAAACGTGGGCATATGAGAGCACGCTGAGTCTTTACATTGAAAAGTCTTTTCCAAGGTAGATTTCGCGGGCAAGCTGCGAGTTAAGAATCTCGTCCTTTGAGCCTTGGATTGTAATCTGCCCGGAGCTTACGATAATCGCGCGGTCAGTGATTTCCAGCGTGTCGCGCACGTTATGGTCGGTGATGAGAATTCCAATGCCACGTTTTGCAAGAAGCCCAATCATGTGCTTG
>CAKZZR010000131.1 GCA_937885475.1 uncultured Treponema sp. | reverse complement strand
AAGCCACTTTTTGCTTCGGTCAGCCAATTTTGTGCTGCATAAATTTATATTTTTTCGCATTTCTGTTTTCATGCTTTCACTGCATACGATGGCACGCGGTGCCGGGGATGCGGCATGGGGCGGCGGCATATGAGCAGCGCGGGGCAAAGGGGCAGCCCGGCTCAGGAAAAGCGGGGTCAGACACCGTTCCCTTGATTGAAATCATGGGCGACGCAGTGTAGTGGCTTCCGAATTCCGGGAGTGCCGCAAGCAGTGCCTGCGTATACGGATTCCGCGGCGACTTCATAATCTGCTCTGCCGTTCCAAATTCCATCACCCTTCCGCCGTACATGACGGCAATGTGATCGCTTATCTGCGCCACAAGATTGATGTTGTGGCTTATGAACAAGATTGAAAGCCCGCGCTCCTTTTTCAGCCGGAGCAAAAGAGAAACAATCTGAGCCTGAATCGTAACGTCAAGCGCGGTCGTCGGCTCGTCGGCAATCAGAAGCTCGCAGTTCTGAGCAAGCGCAAGGGCAATGCCGATTCGCTGGAGCTGCCCGCCACTGAACTGGTGCGGAAATGCAGAAAGGCGGCCGCGCGGATCAGGCAGCCCCACCTCGCTGAGCAGCGCTTCTGCCCGGTCATAGGCTTCCTCTGGCGTAATGTCCGGCTCAACGCTGCGGAACGTTTCCACAAAAACGGAACCGATTGTCTGAATCGGATCAAAGGAACGCCCCGGCTCCTGAAAAATGAGCGCAATGCGCTTTCCGCGGTATGACCGAAGCTCGCCCTGCGAAAGCGTCATCAAATCCGTTCCGTCATACACGATTCTCCCGGAAGCATGCGCATTTGCAGGAAGCAAGCTCGGAATTGCCGTCGTGCTCACGGATTTTCCGGATCCGGACTCGCCCACAATGCCAAGAATCTCGCCGCGCTGCACGCTGTACGACACGCCGCGCACGGCATAAATCGGAATCTGCCTTGCACCACGCAGCACGGTGAACGTAACATGCAGGTTTTCCACAGAAAGAAGCGGCACCCCTTCCATACCCGTACTCGAGTCCGTATCGGAGACCTCAGCGCCTGCGGTCTCAAAAGCACCCACTGCGTCTGCTGTATCATCTTTTTCACAAGCAGCGATTTCATTTTTTTTCGTTCTTAAAAAAAGGCTTAAAAACTTCTTCCAAGAAAAACGTGTGCCCAGCGCCGCGCTGTACGGGTCAAAAAAATCGCGCAGAGCATCGCCCAAAAAATTAAAGCTAAGCGTTACCACAAGCAACATCAGAACAGGATACAAAAGCCACGGAAAATTCCGCAGGTTTGAAAGCGTCGAAATGTCGCGGTTTATAAGCGAGCCCCAGCTTACCGCCGGGTCGCTAATTCCCAGCCCCAGATACGAAAGCGCCGTCTCGCTCATGATGAACGACGGAACGCTGAGCGCCGTACTCACAATCAGAAGGCTCGCCGTCTGCGGAATGATGTGCCTGAAAATAATCACCACGCCGGGAACGCCCTCTAGTGCGGCATCCGTTACAAATTCCTCGCGTTTTATGGAATGCACAAGCCCGCGTATCGTACGCGCGCTGCCCGGCCAGCCTACGAGTGCCAGAATCAGCGTGATAATCATATAGGAAGCGCCGCTGTCCATGCGGGTGTTCAGCAAGGAACGCAAAAAAAGCACAAAGTACAGGCTTGGAATCAGCATGAAGAATTCGGCAAAGCGCATGATTGCCCAGTCCGCCGCGCCGCCAAAATACCCGCTCACGCCGCCCAGCAGCACCGCAAGGAACAGCGATACCGCCGTGGCAACAAAGCCTATCGTAAGCGATATGCGGCTTCCGTACACGATGCGGCTGAACACGTCGCGCCCCAGATTGTCAGCACCCAATAGATACACCGGATAGTCGCCGTCGCAGCCAAAAAGATGGCGGCGGCACGGAATAACGCCGAACAGCTTGTACGGCGCACCCTTTGCCAGCAACCTGAACTCGTGAATGCATTCTGCGTCCTTTACGCGCACATAATGCCATGTTGCGCTGTTTATGACGCGGTATTCCCGAACCTTTATTCCGCGCATGGTAAGCTGCACGTTCGCAGGGTGGAAGGTGTTGTTCTCATAGGTTTTTGCCGCAGGATACGGCGCAAAAAATTCCGCAAAAATCATCACTACGTACAGGACGCAAAGAATGATGATGGACGCAAACGCCAGCGGACGGTTCTTTACATAATCAAAAAACTTTCTCATCTCTCACCTCAATTTTTTCCGTATCGGATCCGCGGGTCAACAAGCGCAAGCAGAATGTCGCTCACCACCATTCCGGCAAGAATAAGCGCGCTGGTGAACATGCTGTTGGCAAGCACAAGGTTTATGTCCTGCTGCAAAACCGCCTCGTACATGAGCCGTCCGATTCCTGGATAGGCAAAAATTATCTCCAGCACAAGGGAGCCGCTGAAGAGTCCGGCAAGCAGGTTCGCGCTTCCGGTGATGTAGGGATTCAGCGTGTTGCGAAAGGCGTGATTCAGATAGACGCGCTTTTCGCTTATGCCGCGGGCGCGCAGGGCAAAAATATACGGCATTCCCAGCTGGTCAAGCATGGTGGCGCGTATCATGCGCATGGTGCCGCCCGCCCCGCCTAAAAACGAAGCGAACAACGGAAGGAACACGTGATGCGCATAGCTGAACGTAAACGCCACAGGAGCCTCGCGGAACGGAAAATCCGGATACGCCGTAACCGGAAAAAGCCCGGTTATGGACGCAAGCAACTGAAGCAGAATCAGCAGCAGGATTCCTGGAAACGCGTGAAAAAAGAGCGCAAAGAACGTAACGCCAACATCAAGCGGCGTTCCCGCCTTGCTTGAAAAATACACGCCCAGAAGGAATGAAAAAATCGTTATGAAAACCAGCGAGATAAGATTCAGCAGCACGGAATTCCAAATGCGGGAACGGATTAAAAACCCCACCGGCGCACGGCTCACAAGGCTTGTTCCCAAATCATGATGCACTACGACGCGGTTCAGCCAGCGAAAATACTGCACGTAGAACGGCTTGTCCAGCCCGAATTCCGAGCGGAGCTGCCTCATCTGCGCGTCAGAAAAGCCTTCGTCGCCGGAGGTTCCCTGGTTACGCGCAGAATTCTTTCCGCCTTCCATTGAAGTCATAAGCTGCTGGCTCATCATCTGGTCAACGATGTCGCCGGGCGCAAGCTCCATGAGCGCAAAAAGCGCAAAGCCAAGCAAAAAAAGCAGCACGAGCATCGTAAGCACGCGGGAAACAATAAAGGACGCAAGCGGCATCTGACGGCGAAAAAAACGCCACGGCAGCGAGACGCGCTCAGCGCAACGCAAAACCAATTCTTTCATTCTTCCAAAGCCCCCTATTCACTTCTCAGGAACACATGCTCAAGCATACTTCCGTTCTTGTTGTCATAATACACGTTCTGCAAGTCCCATTTGTTGCGGATCGCAAAAAAACTGCGGGCGCGAACTAAATAGATGATTGGGCATTGCTCCAGCAGGATGCGCTGATATTCATCCCATATTTTTTTAGCCACCTCAAAATCATTAGTGTAGCAGCCTTCGTTGTACAAAAAGTCGACGCGTGATTCCCATTCGCTGGCAGGCTTTTTTTGAAGCGGATGCCACAAGTGAAGGTTTCCGCCGCTCGGCCACACATTGCTGCCTTGACTTGGAAAAAGGTTTGCACCCAGTCCAATGATGACGCTCTGCCAGTCGTAGGTTGCCGTAAGCATCTCAATAACCTTCTGAAAATCCGTCTGCCTGATGTTTACCTTTATGCCCACGCGGGCGCATTCGTCCATTATAATCATCGCAATATCGTTCGACACCGAATTGGTGGACGGAACAGTAATGTCAAATTCCACGGCGGTTCCCGCAGAGTCGCGCATGATTCCTGTGGAGTCCCGGTAAAAGCCTGCGCTTTCCAGAAGGCTTTGCGCACGCTCCGGAGAATAGCGGTATTGCAGCGTAATCGTCTCATCGTAATAAGGATTTGCCGGCGGAAAAAAGTCGTATTTTGGCTCGGCAAGCCCACGGTAGGTTTGGTTTATAATCCGGTCGCGGTTCAAAAGGCAGCTCATCGCCTGTCTGAACTGCTTTGTGCAGAACCAGCCGTAAAAGGGCGACGAGGCATTTTTTGGATTCTGATTGAAGCTCCACAACTGCGCGCCCATAGAACCTTCCGCATTGAACACCGTGTAATCGTCCTTCTGATTCTCAACCACGTCGCTCACCTCCTCAGGACGAGGACTGAACGTTTCCGTCTTTCCTTGTCGGAACAAAAGGTAGTCCGTGTTCATGTCACCAACAATCTGAAAAATCATCGTCTCGTAATAGGGAACAGAAGTTCCGTTCCCGTCCTTTTCCCAATAATTCGGATTCCGCCGGAACACAAGCCGCTGCGCCGTCGTATATTCGGTAAGATACCATTTTCCGCAACTGGGAATCGTGCGCACATCGCAGTCAACAGAGAACAAATTCTTTACACCATCCGCGCCGCCTTCCGCCTTTGCCTTTTTGTACAAAAACGACGGACAGAGCGACATATTGGTTGCAAGCAGGGGATCCGCCACAATCCGCGGGAACACAAAATCAAAGCGCCTGTCGTCAATGCGCACGCACTCTATGCGAGCCTCTTCGCCGTTTTCCATTGTACACCACTGCTGACCATAGCCCGACGAGCTGAATTCCGGGTCGCCAGCAATCTCGTTGTACCAGAACACAAAATCATCACTCGTTACCGGAATCTTCTCGTCGCTTCCATAATATGACCAGTACAAGCCCTCGCGAAGCGTATAATGAACGGTGAGCGTGCCACGCCGTGAGTCCGTTTCAATCTCAAAGAATGCAAGGCGGGGCGTCCAAGTGCGGAGCGTCGCATCGTAGTCAACCAGATAGTCCAGCATGAGCGACACAATCGCGCTGGAAGAACCGTCGCGCTCCGCTATCAGCTGATTGAACGTCTTTGGGTCGCTCAAAATAGTATCCTGCCATGTTCCGCCAAGTCTTCCGGCAACGTAGGAACCGCCGTCCCACGGCTTTGAAACGGATTTTTCAAGAAGGGAACGGTCGCCCTGCTCTGTGAGCGCCTGAATTTCGGCAAGCGTCATTTCTTCGGTGCGCGCACAGGAAAAAAGCACGGCGAGCGCAAAAAAAGAAAGCACATAAACTGGAAGCTTTTTCATAGAATTCATTGTGTCATTTAGTGTTTTAATTTGCAAGAAAAAAAAAGGAATGCATTTCTGCATTCCTCTGAATCTGTGCGGCGAACAGGACTTGAACCTGCACGTCTTATCAACACAAGGACCTCAACCTTGCTTGTCTACCAATTCCAACATCGCCGCATGTGAAAATTACTATAATAAAATCTCTGCAGAATGTCAATAACGCATGCGGGGATTTTACAAAATTTTAGGAAGTTTTAGCCAAAATGCGCTACATCTGCTTCCATAAATCGATGAACTCCAGCATGTACTGCTGCACGTTCCTGAACCACCGTTCCTGAAAGCGGCATGCCGGCACACCTATAAAGCGGAAATGCCAGCATTCCCAACGATAGCCGGTAATGTCCTCATATTCCTTTGGAAACGAAAGCGACCAGCCGTATTCGGCGGCATGGGAGTACACCCATTTTCCCATCTTCGTCTCCGCAAAATCGTCCGTAATGGAACCAAAGTCAACGGCAGTTCCAAGCTGATGCTGGCTCGTTCCCGGACGCGCGCTCTCACGCTCCGCCTCTTCAAGACCGTCCACGGATACCCAGTATTTAAAAAGCCTGTCCTGATACGCATAGGAACGATACGACGAGCTTACCAAAATGCGAATTCCGTCCTTAAGCGCAGCTCGTCCCAGCTGCTCAAGCGCTTTTGCGGCATCCGGGCGGAGCGAAAGGTCGTTCCTGTTTATCGCATACACATCGTTCTTTACAAGCGGCTGTAAATCCTTTGGCTCATATGTTGAGGAAACCGTATGCTGCTTATCAATAAGATAGTACAAGTTCAGGTCGTCGCTGCGGTATTTTTTTTCCTCAGCAAGCACAAAATACAAATCCTTCAAAAACGTCTCTTTGTCAGAAATCCGTATCTCAGCCTGAGCGCGCGGCGACATTTTTGCAATGACGGCATCAATTTTCTGCGCATCACTCGAGCGTCCCGCGTCAGCAGCACACAGCGGCACAACAAAAAGAACTCCCAACAACATTCCCATCAGCATACTGTTCTTTTTCATAAAAGACCTTCTTAAAATTCTCCCTCCGGATTCACTGCCTAGAAATTATTCAGTCCGCCAGCCTTAACCTGAAAGTGGCTGAATTCCATGCTGAAGCTCGCACGCCCCTGCGTTGCAGAACGAAGGTTCGTGCTGAACCCGAACATCTTTGCCATAGGAGCCTGCGCGTGGACGACATCGCCGGTCGGCTTTGAGTCCTGCCCCATAATCATTCCGCCGCGCTGCGTCATCTGGCTCATCGCGTCGCCCACAAATTCCTTGGGACATGAAATGTCAACGTTCATAACCGGCTCCAGAAGTTGCGGGCTTGCCATATTGCACACCTTGTCAAAAACGGCGGCCGCACACGCCTCAAAAGCAAACGTGCTGGCAGTAAGCTCGTCGTAGTCGATGGCAGTAACGGTAACGGCTGTGTCCGTACACGGATAGCCGTAGTTTATGCCGGAATCCAAGGAAGAGCGGAAGCCGCTTTCCACCGCCTCGTAAATCTCAAGCGGAATCTCGTTGTTCCGCACAAGGCAGGTATAGGTATTGCCCTCGCCCGTTTTTCTTGGCTCAACCTTAACGGTAATGCCGGCACGGTTCTCCTTTCCGGCAAGCACTTTCTCAAAGGTCTCAGAAGCCTCCGCAGCAGCGGTAACAGCCTCACGGTAGGTAACCTGCGGCGCACCAACGCGGCACTTAACGCCAAAATCGTCCTGCATGCGCGTAACAAGCACGTCCAGATGCAACTCGCCCATTCCGCTTATAATCAGCTGCCCGGTTTCTGCATCCTCATGATATGTAAAGGTTGGATCCTCCTTGGAAAGAATCTCAAGCGTCTCGTTCATCTTGTCGCGCTCGCTCATGCTTTCCGGCTCCAGCGCAACGGAAATAACAGGTTGTGGGAACACCGGCTTTTCAAGCAGAACCGGGAATCCCTCGCTTCCAATGGAATCGCCAGTCTGCGCCAGCTTCAACCCAACAAAAACGGCTATGTCGCCCGCCTCTATCGTATTCACCGGCTCGCTCTTGTCGGCATGCATACGCAGAATCCTGTTCACGCGCTCGCGCTTTTTCTTGTTTATATTCAGAATCTGAGTTCCTGCGGCGATTTTTCCCGAATACATGCGCACATAGCACAATGAGCCCATCTCGCGGTCATACTGAATCTTGAACACCAAGCCCAGCGCCTGCTTTGACGCATCGCACGGAATCTCAACGTCCTCTTCCTTGTCCTTCTTAGCATGAATGCCCTTTGCCGCCGGAATGTCGGTAGGACACGGCAAATAGTCCACCACCGCGTCAATAAGCGGCTGAACGCCCTGATTGTGGCGGCTTGAGCCCATCACAACCGGAACCAGAGCGCGGCTGATTGTTGCCGTGCGGAGCGCCGCCTTAAGCTGCGCCACGGAAATTTCCTCGCCCTCAAGATACAGTTCGGCAAGCGCATCGTCCGTGGAAGCAACCTTGTCCACCAGCTTCTCGCGCCACTGAGTCGCCATATCTATATAGCCTTCATCTATCTCGCTTTCTACGACGTTCTCGCCTTCATCGCCCTCAAAGCGCAGCTCCTTCATCGTAAGCAAATCGATTACGCCTTCAAAATCCTGCCCCTCGCCAATCGGAATCTGCAAGGGTACGCATTCCACATTGAATTTCTGCTCAACGTCCGCAATGGAGCCAAAATAATCCGCGCCAATGCGGTCCATCTTGTTCATATACACAATGCGCGGAACGCTGAACGTGTCGGCCTGCTTCCACACCGTCTCCGTCTGCGGCTGAACACCGTCAACCGCGCACACAACGGCAACCGCACCATCCAGAACGCGCAGGCTTCGCTCCACCTCGGCCGTAAAGTCAACGTGGCCGGGCGTATCAATAATATTAATCTGAAAACCTTTCCAAGAAGTGGTCGTCGCCGCCGAGCAGATGGTAATACCACGCTCCTGCTCCTGCTGCATCCAGTCCATCGTCGCCTGACCGTCGTCAATCTCGCCGATTTTGTGAATTTTTCCCGTATAAAACAGAATCCGTTCCGTCGTCGTCGTTTTTCCCGCGTCGATGTGCGCCATAATTCCAATGTTGCGCATTTTTTTTAGGTCAGTAGGCATTTTTTTGTCCTCGTAATAAAATAATCGCCACCATTTTAACGAAAAAACGCGCGTTCAACAATACAGCGCCATTTTTTGAGCTTTCATTCATGCGTAAGGGTTAGCAAAACCGCTGTTCCAGGGCCCGCTCACGCTTGGTCCCGCGTTCGCGGTCCTGGCTTCGCCACCCTTCCATAGCGGCGCAGGCACTTACCACCCTTGCACTAGAGGAATCGCACACCGCCAGGTTCTCCGTTCAGCAGGTCTTTCGCGCTAACAGTCCCACCACGCGGAGGCAGTCTGATCCGCCAGCTGAATCAAAAGCACCAGTGGATTCTGCAAAAAGTTCGAATAGTTCATATGCTCGGTGTCGGTCAAATCGCTGAAG
>CAKZZR010000130.1 GCA_937885475.1 uncultured Treponema sp. | reverse complement strand
CCAGAGCCTGAGCCGGAGGAAGAAGATGTTCCTGCCTCTGCGTCAATCAATTACAACAAGGTCTATCTGTTTGACTACGCGCCGGTCGACGAAGAAATTGAGCCAGAGGACGACGAGAACGCAGAATTCTATGCAAAAATCGACAATCCTGACAAAAAGGACAAGCACGGACGCACCGCACTCATGCAGGCAGCAAAGGAAGGCAACGACTGGGAAGTAAAATCCCTGCTTCGGAGCGGCGCCGACATAAACCTGCGCGACAACGACGGCTGGACGGCGCTCATGTACGCAACGCGCTTTCAGAACAACATAGAGCTTTTGGAAATATTCCTGCAGAACGGTGCCGATACGCGCATTCAGAACAAATACGGCAGCACCGCGCTTCAGATTGCGGCAAGCTATTCAAGCAACCCTGCGTTCCTCAAGCGGCTTCTTGAGACAAATTCCGAGAACGCGACGGAGGTGTTCAAATCATTCATACTTGCGATTACGTCGGGAACCTCCTCACCGGTAACGCAGATTGCAAAGCTAAAGGTTTTCATAGAGCACGGCGTTCCCATCAACCGCTTCTACGAAGGAAAAACCCCGCTCATGTACGCCTGCGAGTTCGCAACCTCAACGGACGTCATCAAGGTTCTTCTTGAGAACGGCGCGATTACAAAAGTCCGCACCACAGACGGAAAGACCGCCTACAACTTCGCGGAATTCAACACACATCTTGAGCACAACGACGTATATTGGTCGCTGAACGGACGGTAGCGAATGAGAATTACCGGCGGAACCTTAAAAGGCAGAATCATAAAATGTCCGGACGGAGTAATACGCCCAGCCATGGACAGAATGCGGGAATCCGTATTCGCCATTCTGGGCGATTTGAGCGGAAAATCCTGGCTCGACCTTTTCAGCGGCTCGGGAACCATCGCAATTGAGGCAGTAAGCCGTGGCGCAAGCCACGTTGAGCTGTGCGAAAAGGACCGCATAAAGGTCGGCACCGTGCTGGAGAACGTAAAGGTTACGGAGCAGGCATGCGGCGTAAAAATCCAGTGCCATTTTATGCCGGTGGAATACTTCATCAAGCGCTGCCGCACGCAGTTTGACTACATTTTCTTTGACCCGCCGTTTCCGTATAAATTCCATGCGCAGCTCATTGAGGAGGCCGACAAAAAAAATCTCCTGCTTCCGACGGGAACAATTCTGGTTCATCGCCCAGAGGAACATTCCATGCCAGACACAATCGGTCGCCTGGTGCGCACAGACCAGCGCGTATATGGTCGCTCAATCGTAGACTTCTACACCTACCCTCAGCAAACGGCGCTCAATTAGTAGTACACACAATCATACTAAAATTCCACATCTTTATTTGACAATTTAAATATTCATGATAGAATGAATAGGTGTGAAATAATAAATGTGTTGCAGGATTAAAAAGTGTAATGAAGGAATCTCTTAAAGATGACATCAACAAAAAATTGGGAGCTGAAGGTTTTATAAAGGTAACCGACAGTCCTGTTTCTTCTCTTAATTCCGAACAGAAAGTTATTTTAAACAGAAAGGGCAATGTCCTTTTTAACCAGGGAGACGTTGAGAGCGCACGGCGGATTTTTATCACCACTGGCTATTCCGACGGTCTCACGCGTGTAGGCGATGTCTATGCAGAACGGCATCAGAGCATAAAGGCTCTAAAGCAATATGTTCTTGCGCACAATAAGGCAAAGGCAGAGCCTATCTACGAAAAAATGGCGCAGGTCATTTCCTGCCTTCTCAAAGAGTAATTTAAAAAAGATTGAAATAAAACAAAAAGGAACAAGACATGAGAGAAGATTTTGAATCGGATTTTGATGATGGAACTCAGGAGGTTTTCTTCCCGGGAGAAATGGATCTCACGCAAAAGACAGGCGGTCAGAAGGACGAGCAAGCCGCTCTTATCTCTGACTACTCCGTAAAGGGCTACCAGCTGCTCAAGGCAAACGACATTCCGCAGGCAATAGAAGCGTTCAACAAAATTCTTGAGCTTGACGCGAACAACAACTACGCGCTGGTAGGTCTCGGAGACTCAGAACGAAAACGAAGCAATTTCGCCACAGCCGTTGACTATTACAACAAATGCCTTTCCTATCATCCGGGGAACAATTACGCGCTCTTCGGGCTTGCAGACTGCTACAAGGCAATGAACCAGTATAAAAAGGCAATCGACATCTGGGAACAGTACCTTGTGCATGACAACCGCAACATAACCGTCCTTACCCGCGTTGCGGATGCATACCGCAAGATTCACGACTTCAAGCAGTCAAAGGATTTGTACCTTCGCGTCCTCGACATGGAAACGAACAACGCATACGCGCTCATCGGACTCGGACACCTGCACTATGACTTCAGGGAATACCGCGACGCGCTCTACTATTGGACGAAGATGTACGAGAACAACAAGGAAAACCTTGACATCCGAATCCTTACGTCCATCGGAAACTGCCACCGCAAGCTGCGCTCGTTTGACAAGGGTGTTCCGTTCTTTGAGCAGGCGCTCAAGATGGATCCGCAGAATTTCTATGCGCTCTTCGGGCTTGCAGACTGCTACCGCGGAATGAACCAGCAGTACCGCTCAATTGAATACTGGAACAGGATTCTGGAGATTGACCCGAGCAACAAAGTCATCCTTACCCGAATCGGCGACGCATTCCGCAACACCGGCGACTACAAGAAGGCAACGGACTATTACACCCGCGCGCTCGACATCGCATTCGATATCTACGCGGCGCTCGGACTTGCCCTCATCTGCAAGGGAGAAGGAAAATACGAGGAAGCGGCGGCAAAGCTTTCTGAGCTCATCAAGAACGACACGAAGAATTTCCGTCTGTACATAGACCTTGCAGACTGCTACATAAAGCTGAACAAAAAGCCGGAAGCAATCAAAGTTCTTGAGACATTCCAGCGCTACGGCATAAAGAGCACGGCCGTCAACGATCTGCTGGACAAGCTCAAGACCAACAAGCCGCTGTTCTAATCACCGTCATGAGCAAAATCGCACTCTCAGGCATGCTGCCGGAAGAAATAACAGAAGCACTCTCCCTCAGCCAAAAATTCCGGGGTGCCCAGATTTTTAAATGGATTGGAAGCGGTGCCGTTTCCTTTGAACAGATGACAAACCTGTCAAAGGATGTGCGCGAGGAGCTGGCCCAAAAAGCCGTCATCCGCTCTTCCCGCGTGGCACAGACGCTTAAGGATCCGGACGGAACCATAAAGCTTCAGATAGAGCTTGCGGACAACTCCGCCGTAGAAACAGTCCTGCTTACCGACAAGGAAGGACGAAAAACCGCGTGCGTTTCCTGTCAGGTGGGCTGCGGAATGAAGTGCGCGTTCTGCCAAACTGGACGGCTGGGATTTTTGAGGAATCTTACCGCAGGCGAGATTGTGGAGCAATTCCTGTTTTTGGAGGAAGAATGCGGAAAGCTTGACAACATCGTCTTCATGGGCATGGGAGAGCCTATGCCCATGAAGACGATGTTGTCAAGC
>CAKZZR010000129.1 GCA_937885475.1 uncultured Treponema sp. | reverse complement strand
CAGCTAAAGTCAGAGTGATTTTGAAAACAAATCTTCTCCTTCGCGCTATTTTTTACAATATTTCGCTCGATTTATATGTTCGGAATTAATGCGTTTGCCCTGTGGGCACCTTCCATGCAAAAACTCCGTCCGCAGACTTCCTTGCATGCTTTTATAAACCGCGCTTTTGTTCTATCATTCTACGCATGAACGTTTATTTTATGCGCCACGGAGAGACGGACTGGAACAAGGAGCAGCGCATCCAGGGTTCCACGGACATTCCTCTGAATCAAAACGGCATTGACCTTGCGGAAGAGACGGCAAAAAATCTTTTTAAGGACGGCATTACGTTCCGGCGCATATACACAAGTCCGCTTATCCGCGCACAGGCTACAGCGCAGATTATGAACCGCTATTCCGGCGCACAAATAAAGCTCGACGAACGAATCAGGGAATTTGGCTTTGGGCAGGCAGAAGGTGCAACCTACGCGGAGCTTCGCACTCAGGAACGCTTTGCCCACCTTAAGAATTGGTTTTTGAATCCTGCGGAATACAAGGCGGAGCTTGGAGCCGAAAGCTACGAGGACTTTTTTGGCAGAATCTCAGACTTTCTTGAGAACGAGATAAAGCCTCTTGAAGGCAAAACCGACGACGTGCTTATCGTATGCCACGGCGGTGTTGTGCGAGGGCTTTTAAAAGTCATGTGCAACTGGAGCGTTCTGCGCTTTTCCGAAACAAAAATCCCAAACTGTGGCATAAATCTGGTAACGCTCAACGACGGTATTTTTACCGTTCAGTACACAGCCCGCACTTTTTGACGATTTCATTCTTTTTTTTCGTTTTTTCTTTGCGCATTCCGCAATATGACCGATAATAGTATATATGAAAAAATGTTTGCTTACAGTCCTGTCGTTTTTTATTGCACTGAATCTTTCTGCAAAAACCGTTAAGCTCGGCTATTACATTGACAGCGGAAACTTCATGTCAGGCTTTTCAGAAGAAGACCCCAAAGGCGGCTACGCATACGAATACATGCAGACCGTTGCCTCCTATACCGGCTGGGAATACGAATACGTCTACGGCTACTGGGACACGCTCTACGCCAAACTGCTTTCCGGCGAAATTGACATTCTTACCGACATTTCGTATTCAAAAGACCGTCTGAGCGAACTTTTGTATCCGTCGCAACCTATGGGAACAGAATCCTACTACCTGTACGCAAGAGACTTAAAAAGCGCCGCACGTTTTAATTCCCTTGAGGACATAAACGGCAAAAAACTTGCAGTGTCAAAGGACGCGTTCCAATACCATACCCTCATGGAATGGCTGCGCCAGAATAATCTTTCGCCAATCATATACGAATTCAATTACAGCGATGACATAACGGAAGAATTCAAGGACGGAACATACGACCTGTACCTGGACATAGACACCGTTGCAGAGCAGGGCTGGGAACCGATTGCAAAAATCGGGGAGTCGAACTTTTTTGCGGTCGTCACAAAATCCCGGCCGGACATTCTTAACGAGCTGAATTCCGCGCTGGATGCAATCTACATCACAAATAACATCCATAAAATTTATTACAGCATGCAAATTTAGGCATATAATTTCCTAAAAAATGAGGACATTTATCAAAAAGTGTTGTATTTGTACTATTATCTATAAATGGTTCTTTAGTCTTAGGCTTTTTAAAATTATTTTTTTGTTTAAAATCTATTTTAGGTGTAGGTTGTGTTATTTCTTTCTTTTCAAGTAAATTACTTCTTCTTTTGATTGGAGGCAATTCTCCTTTTCTAACTATTGGAATTTTTTGAGAATTTCTTCTTTTTAATTTTATAGAAGTTTTTTTTACTAATATTTTTGTTTTCTCTTTTTCTAATTTTTTAGGTTTAGGTTGTGGCTTTTGCATTTCTATATTTTTTTCTTTTTTATCTGCTGTTTCCTTTGTTTCTTTTTTCTCTTCTTCCATTTGTATTATTCTTGATTTTTGATATTCTAATTCTCTTTCTAATATTTTATTCCTTATTAATAATTTTTTCAAATAATTTTGATTATTAATTTCCAAAGATTTTAAAACTGTATCATCTCCACATTCAGGACAAGTTATTTTATTATTTTCACAAATAATTAAATGATTAATTAATTCATCATATGTATATTCTTTTTCTTTTGCATTTTCTTCGAAATCAAAATTAGGACATGAATATTTATATAAATTTAAATTTTTTTTCGCTTCTTTTACTAATGGGTTATATAAATTATCATATGTTAAAGATAAATTATTTTCATTTTTCTCTTTTTTTTGAAATAGATAACATGATTTGCAATAATTCATTTTAGTTTTATTTGAATAGACTGGTTCATATAAAATTCCTTGACATAAAGAACATTTTATTGATTTAAGAGAAGATTCGGTTAAAGGAGGAGATTTTAATGATATTAATGGAATTTTTTCCTCCATTAAAAAAATTTTTAAATTTATAAAAGAAAATTAATAATTTATATATCTTTTTTTTTATTTGAATCATGAAAATTTTGACATGGGGATTGGGGATTGGGGATTGGGGATTGGGGATTGGGGATT
>CAKZZR010000128.1 GCA_937885475.1 uncultured Treponema sp. | reverse complement strand
ACAAGTCAAAGGGCGAATATTCCGACGAAGTGAACGCAATTTACGAACGGATAAAATGAGCGGCGCGCCCATGCGCATACCACGCATTCTTTTGACAAAGGATTCAGAAACTTATATGATAGGAACAGCGCGAGGGATTAGCTCAACTGGATAGAGCGTTGGCCTCCGGAGCCAAAGGTTGCGTGTTCAAATCCCGTATCCCTCAAAAAAAACGGCTGTCTAAAGATTCACCTTTAAACAGCCGTTTTTTGTTGCCCACGCGTTTACTGCGTTACCTTTATTTTTAGAGTATCTTTATTGAAGCCGAACGTATAGTCGCCCGCTGCTAGCGGCGTAAAGCTGAAATTAGTGTTCAGTCCTGGTGCATCACTACAAGATAGCTCCGTTCCAAGCGTTATACTAGCAGCCTCTGCAGAAACTGGACCAAAGGAATGCGCCCAGTCACCAAATTCGTCAAACTTGAATTCGTATTCTGTATCAGCCTTAAGATAAATAGTAATGGAAAATTCGTTCGTGGCTGTACTGTAAATCATTTTTGATGTGTCTAGCCAACCATTCATCGTTCCTCTAAGATACATTGTTTCAAGCGCGTAATCCCACACATCAAGAACACAAGATTTTTCAGAAGAAGAAAGGTCGTACACACGGATTTCGTAAGGACAGAAATTTGAAACTTCTATCGCTCCATATCCGGCATCATCTGTATAATATGTTATATCAGAGCTTGTATCCTTATTTCCTACTATCAGGCTGTATTCAGAAGGAATACTGTCGCTGTAGAACCATATATTGCTTTTATAATATGGGCTTACATTTGCCAGAACCAGTATTTTCTTTGAGCCATTCTCAATCGTATAGCCGAACAAATTCGTACAAAGTTCGTTCGTATCCGAAGTATACGTATGGGAGTTACACAGCTTTACCGTTCCGTTTTCAAATAAATCCGCATACTCAGAATTCCTTCGCAATGAAAGAAGAGCTTTATTCACATTCAGCACTGAATCGCTTGCAGATTTTTGAGAAGTCACCATGTCCCAATCAAACGGCTGGCGCAACCTAAAGTCTCCGCTCTGGCTTCCTGACTTCTGGGAAATTTCGTTACCATAATAAATGAACGGAACGGTTGGTCTAAGGAGCGAAAGTGCCGTTGCAAGAATTGATTTGCCGGAAGTTCCTTCTCCTTCCCAATCTCCAAGACGGTCAATATATTCATCATGATTTCCCAGGAAAGTTCCATAACTCTGAAGTGCCGAAGGATTCTCATAAATCGTGGAATTCATAGTAAAGGCAAGGTTTCCGTTATCATAATAAATGTACGCACTTCCTATAGACGAGCCAACGACAATCGGTTTTCCTTGGTCAAAATCCAGCACCATATTGAACTCTGGTGCGTCGCTCGTTCCAAAATATTTGTTCAGCGAGGTGCGGTCGTTTTCTATCCAAGCCTCGCACACCATAAATTTTGGGGATTCGTATTCGTCAATAACCTTACGGAGTTCCGCAAACCAAGCGTGGGTCTCATCCGTATCTGTAAGGGAATCCGCCGTCTCAACAAGATAGCGCACGGCATCGATTCGTAAGCCGTCAAAGCCCTTGTTAAGCCAATAGCGGACTACGTTTTTCATCTCCTCGCGAACTTCGTAATTGCGGTAGTTCAAGTCCGGCTGGGTATCGGCAAAGGCGGCATAATAATAGCTTCCATTTTTTGAGTGCCATGCGTTTGCGCCCCAAGTGTTTTTCCAATCGAGAGCCTTATCGTTCCATAAATACCAGTCGCGCTTTCCGTTCTGACTGGAAGCTGAGTCCGTAAACCATTTATTGTTGCTTGAGGTATGATTTGGCACAAAGTCAAAGATGATTTTCATTCCGCGTGCGTGGCAGGCTGCAATAAGAGAGTCCAGTTCGGCTTCCGCATTGCTTCCGTCGCCTGTTCCAAAGTATGGATTTACCTTGTAAAAGTCATTAACATCATAGCCGTGCATATTGAGCACAGCGCTCGCCTCATTAGTGCTTCCCTTATAAAGACAGTCCCAGAACGGACTGAGCCAGATTGCATCGCAACCCAAATCATTCTGAATGTATTCAAAGCTGTCCTCGATTCCCTTAAAGTCGCCGCAATTCTTTGAGCAGTCATCGACGTCGCTGTCCTTAAAGCTCTTTATCCAGATGTGATAGAACGCAGATTTTTTCCACCACAAATCCTCAAGATTCTCGCTTTGATTTGAAAGCGACGGAAGCTCAACGGGACTTGTATATTCATTATCGCCAGTCCATTCTGCAAGATTTGCCGGAAAATCACTGTTCTCAGGGTTGGAATCGTCCTTGTCGGAATCGCCGCAGGAAACAAAAATAAGCGCAGTACAAAGTGCCGCGCACATTGCAGAGACAAACATTTTTTTCATAATAAACGCCTCTTTTTTTACATCTTGTAACCAGGCTGAATGAATGTGTTCTTGTCTGTCAAAACCTTGTCATAGACCTTTTCTTTCCATTCGTCCTGCGGCACGTCAACCACGCTCACAGAAAAATGCTCCTTTCCTCGGTTCAGTTCCTTGCTGGCAGTCTCCAAAATAGCATCCGCAAGGCGTTTTTTAGTCTCATCATCCCTTCCTGGGTACATCTGAATTGTAATATGTGGCATGGCGCCCTCCATCAAATTTATATGATTCTAAGTGTATAGCAGACGTAGTTCGTTTTCAAGATTCCGACGGAATTTATCGGAAATTCATTTTTCTTCCATGTATTATATACAGACCAGCAAAAAAACTGATAGACTTATGCTATGCAGAACGAAAAAATCAATCTTTTATTTCCGAATGGTCAGGAAGAATTCCGGGAACTTAGCACCACGGCGTTTCATGACCTTGGCATTGACTTTATTTGCGAAAAAATCACCGACAAGGCAGAGGAACGCAGTCAGTTTGCGCAGATTTTTTTGCGAATGACCGACAATCCGGCAGTAACGACGTACCGCGGAGATATATTTGAGGACATTTTTAAAAATCCCGTTATGTGCCAAAAGCTTATGGCGCAACTTGAGCATATTGACTACGAAAAGCAGTACAGTGGATTTTCTGGTCATTACGAGGATTCTGATTCTGCATGGGAACTTCTTCACCGTCTGGAAGAAATTCAGGATTACATTGTTTCCATAGAAGCGATGTACCAATGCCTTTCTGAATGCACGCTTAAATCGCAGGGCATGAATCGCCTTAAAAACTACATAAGCGACCTTTACAACGACAACGGCTTTGCGGAATTAAAAAAAGACATTGCGGCGCTTAAGGCTTCTACGCAAGATTTAAAAAGCATTACCATAGGTATCAATCTGAACGAAAAATTTGAGGCGCACGGAATAGGACTTGTTTCGTTCAATAAAAAGCCATTCACAAAGTCTGGAGCAATCGGGCAGTTCGTAACAAAAATTGCCGCAAAGGACGCTCTGAACGAAACCGCAGACTGGGATGGACAGCTTAAGTACACACCAATAGAAGCCCACAAAGCAGATATTTTTGAAAAAATTCTTTCTGTTGCGGGCGTAAACGACCCTCGCGTAGAAAACGCCACGTTCCACATGGATAAAATTGCAAATTCCATGATTTCGAGCATCGTGTACAAACTAAAAACCGTACTCAAAAAATACGTGTATCTTCCGGTGGCAGACATTACGGATTTGATTCCGCAGTTCATTTTCTTCATCCGCTTTGCAGAATACATAAAGGAAATGCAAAAAAAGGGCTTTGCGTTCTGTAAGGCACACATTGCACAAGAAAAGCCAAAATGGTTCATGGACGCACGGGGCATTTACAACTTCAAGCTGGTGTCTGCCTTTGCAGAAAGCTTGGGCGCAGACCACATCGTAAAAAACGACCTTAGCTTTGACGCAGACCATCTTGCCTACATTTTGACCGGAGCCAACCGCGGCGGCAAGACCACCATAACGCAGGCGGTAGGACTTTTGTTCGTGCTGGCTCAGGCGGGGCTTTACGTTCCCGGCGACAAGTTTGAATTCAAGCCGGTAGATTCAATTTTTACGCACTTTCCTGCCGACGAGGACAAAACTCTGGATTTGGGACGACTTGGAGAAGAATGCAAGCGCTTTAAGGAGTTGTACAGCGCAAGCACAAGCTCAAGTCTGCTGTTGCTGAACGAAACCTATTCCACCACCTCATTCGAGGAAGGTTATTACATTGCAAAGGATTCCGTACGCGCAATCCTTTCAAAGGGAATCCGCATCATTTACAATACTCACATGCACAAGCTTGCCTACGACATAGCCGAAATAAACCAAGGCTCCGCCCAGTGTAAGGCCGCGTCCCTCGTAGTAAAAGCCAAAAACGGCGAACGCTCCTTTAAAGTAGAACTGTCTCATCCAGAAGGCATTTCCTTTGCAAAAGACATCGCCCAAAAGTACGGCGTAACATATGAAATGCTAGTGGGAGAAAAATGAGCGGAGATATAAAAAATATGACACAGAAAAATCCCCCTGTGGCATCAAAGGTGTTGTTCCCCATCTGCTAGGTTTATTGACATCAGCCCCGGCTTCTATAAGCAGTCTTACAACCTCTGGACGATTGTCTGTTATTGCAATTGTAAGCAGAGGCTCCTTGTTCCAACCGGCTGTATAATTTATATCATGCCTTTTTTATGTTCTTCTTAAAATGCTCCGTCTGGTCGTAAGCATAGATGTCATTGCTGTTCTGCGTAAAGCTTTGCGGCATCCATAAGCAAGCCTATCAGCCTGTGAGTTCCCTTGTCATCAGCAACAAGAAAATCAGACTTAATTATTTTTTCTCGCAGATTTTTCTGAACACGTGAAGGTATCGCACAGGGCTTTTGAAGCGCAGAAAGGAATACGAGCTTGTTCATTTTCTAAATGCCTCCGTAGCTTCCTCATTTCCCAGTGCGGCGGCTTTTTCATACCATTCTTTTGCTTTGGCAAAATCTTGTGTTACGCCTAATCCTTTTGCATACATTTCACCGAGTCTGTATTGTGCAAGGGCGTAATCCTGTGCCGCAGACTTTTCATACAATTCTCTTGCTTTTGTATAGTCCTGTTGTACACCTTGTCCATTTGCGTACATTTTACCAAGACATGATTGTGCAGCGGCATCGCCCTGCATTGCTGATTTTTCAGTCCACAAAAAAGCTTTATCATAATCTACTTCTACACCTTTACCATAGTAATACAGCCAACCAAGATTATATTGGGCTTCCAAAAGCCCCTGTTCAGCAGCTTTTTCATACCAATGCCTAGCCCTCATAAAATCCTGTTCTACTCCATAACCATTGTAATACATTACACCAAGAGCATATTGAGCTTCAGAATATTCTTGTTCAGCTGCTTTTTCATACCAATACACTGCTTTCTCATAATTCTGTTCTACACCTATACCATAATAATACAGACGACCAAGAGACACCTGTTCTTCTGCTATGCCTTGGTTAGCTAATTTTTCGACTTTTTTAAAATTAATCTTATCTTTCTGAATAAATAAAAATAAATTAACTACTAAAATTGACACTACGATGCAAAGCTTCACTATGATAATTAGGTTTTTCTTTTTCATAATCCCCCAAATTAATTTCCCTAATAGTTAAGCTTTGAAAAATCAATGTACTTGTATAAGATAAAACTCTCTGAGCCATTTAAAATCATTACAGAATCAAAATGATGATATTTTCCGTCATAATCGTTCCAGAAAATTATTGCGTTATAGTTTTTTACTATATTATTTGTTATTCCGTAATATTCGTTCAAAAAATCATCTTCAAGCTCTAATCCTAAATCAAAGTAATCTAAAGCATAATTATCTACTTCATACTTTTTCTGATTATAAATAATGTATTGGGGCGGATTTTGTTCTATTTGCGAAATTACTTTTGAAGAAAGCTTATAGCAATCAAATTCATAGTCATCATCTTCTTCCGCATTGTAATGATTGAAAGTATATGGATTATAAACATCAAGGCTCTGTTTGCATAATTTAATGGAATATGCTAAAATTTCGCCATAGGAGCGAAAAATGACCGCAAAAGAGATTG
>CAKZZR010000127.1 GCA_937885475.1 uncultured Treponema sp. | reverse complement strand
AGAGTACAACTTTCCCTCGGATTATTAAATCATAACAACTAATGCGTTTGCCCTGTGATAGAAAACGAACACTGCGCGCTAAATATAATAAAGCCCCGCATGAAAAAAATGCACCCCGGGGGGGGGGTAGCTCAAAGATTGTTATAAATTAGACCTTATGTTATACTCAGGTCTTAAGATGGTTTTTACAGTTTTAATATTTACATTCAGCGCATTGGGAATTTGTGCAGGACTTATTCCTCTTATTATAAAATTCTGCAAAGCATACAGTCTTTATGACTCTGTTAATGCACGCAAAATTCATTCCGGAAACATTCCGCGTTTGGGCGGCGTTGCCATCGTTTTTTCTTTTATAGTATGCGCGATTGCCTGCTTTTGGCTCGACAAGCGCCTTTCCTTTTTTAATGCCATGCCGCTTTTGGTAGCTGGCTTCATCATTTTTTTATTCGGAATTCTTGACGATTTGCTTGAGCTGCGCGCGGTTGTAAAGCTGTTCGTTCAGCTTATCGCCTGTGCCATCGTGGTTCTGTTTGACTTTAGGTTCCGCCAGTTTTTTGGCATTCTTCTGCCGGTATGGCTGAGCCGCGCCTTCACGTTCTTTTGGATTCTTGGGCTTATAAACGCGTATAACCTTATAGACGGTTTGGACGGTCTTTGCGGCACGCTTGCAACAACGGCGTTGCTTACGCTGGGCGCGCTGCTTATAGGCGACTTTAATGAGGGGGCTGCAGTAAGCTTTATTCTGTGCGGCTCCATAATCGGCTTTTTGGTATGGAACTGGCCGGCTCCTAATGCTAAAATTTTTATGGGCGACGGCGGAAGCCAGTTTTTGGGCTTTATGATTGCAACGATTCCGCTTTATTCCGTGAACAACGATTTTGAGTTCAACAAATTGCTCATGCTTTTGGTCATCGTTGCCTTTCCTATGCTTGATACGATTGCCGCAATATGGCGCCGTCTGCGCGACCATCGCCCGGTCATGAGTCCTGACCGCCTGCATCTGCACCACAAGCTTTTGAATCTAGGCTTTTCTAAGCGGCACGCACTGTACATGGTGCTTTCCTTGCAGGTTCTTATCTGCCTGACTGTTTTTATTTCTTCTCTTTTTGAAAAGATTTACGGAACGGTTCTTCTTTTAATTGCTTATGTTTTTATGATGGGATTTTTCACTGTCATTCACTACACCAATCGCGCCGTACTCCGAAAAATTCGTCTTGAAAATGAGATGCGCAACGGAACTTCTTCCGGCGTATAATTTTGTGATTTTAAAAAAATTGCGGAATTAGTTTTTCTCATTTATAATTTTAAAAAAGTTAAATTATGATAACGACATTTTCGCTTTTATTTTCAGTTTCCGCGTTCACCGTCATTTGCTGCATGATTGCAACAATACGGATTAAAGCGAATTATTATCCGTGGCTTCGCGCCATGCTTGCCTTTGCGCTTGTAGAAATCATCTGTCATCTTGTCATCATAAACGCGCACAGTTTTTTGACGATAAAAATTTGCTACGGAATTTTTTACATTTTTATCAATCCCATGCTGTTTGCGCTGCTTGAATTTTCGCGGCGCTTTACAAAGTATAAGACAAAATACCCGGCGCTGATTTGGGTTATGTACGGCTTGCTGGCGGTTGACATTATCTCGCTGCTGTTCAATTTTTATTTTAACCACGAATACATGCTTACGCGTATAGACTACCTGTGGGGAACAGAGACAATCCGCATCTACAAAATAAAGATGGCGCCGATGTTCTATCTGCATCTTGCGCTGGCGTACGCTATTTCTGCTCTGGTGGTTGTGCTGCATTTTGCGCGGGTGGTACGCTCGCCAAAAATGTACCGCACTCCATACGTAACGATTCTTGTGTTCTTTTTGCTTACTATTTTGGGCGACGCGACCTACGTGTTCCTGAGCGTGCCGATTGATTTTTCCATCGTATTCTACGCGGTTTCGGCGGTGTGCATTTCGTTCTACGCAGGACAGGTTGCGCCGCTGCAGGTTCTGAACCGGCAGTTTGAGGCAATGATTGCCAAGATGAACGACGCGGTTCAGCTTTTTGACATTGACGGCGAGGCGATTTTTAGGAACAACGCCATGGATTTTCTTATTGAAAAGTATAAGAAAATCGGGCTGAATCCAGAAGGACCGTTCAAGGCGCTGCAATCCGGCGACACGTACCGCAAGCTTAAGAATCTTCCTGACCGAGAATTTGACGAGTCCGTTACAAAGGATGGAAAGATTTATACGTTCCACATTTCTACGAGATGCCTGCGGGACGAAAAGAATAATTTTTTGGGCGCGTTCCTCATTGTTCACGACAAGACCAAGGAAGTTGAAAAACTGAACAATGACCTGTACATTGCTTCGCACGACACGCTGACCGGACTTTTGAACCGCGAAGGCTTCCAGGAGCGGGCAAAGCAGCTTTTGATGAACGAGCCGGACGAGGAATACATTCTTGTAGCCAGCGACATAGACAACTTTAAGATGGTGAACGACAACTTTGGGCGCGAGACCGGGGATGACTTCCTGCGGCGTTCTGCAAAGCATCTTTCTGAGGTTACCAAGGACTACGAGGTGTACGCGCGTCTTAACGGCGACCACTTTGTTCTTCTTATGAAGAAAAAGGATTTTAAAGAAGAAGTGTTCATCCTGCATTCTGCGCAGGTTGCCTATCTTACCGAAGACGTTATGTATCCAATAAACTTTCATTTTGGAATTTACGAGATTGAGGACGTTTCCATGTCCGTTTCCACAATGATTGACCGCGCCTACATTGCGCTTGAGACTATAAAAGGTAATTTGCAGCAGAAATTTGCTTATTACAACAAGGATTTGCGCGAAAGCATTTTGCGCGAGCAGCAGCTTATTGGCGAATTCCCGATTGCGCTTGCGTCCGAGCAGTTTGAGATGTATCTTCAGCCGCAGGTTACGACGGAAAACCTTGTGCATGGCGCGGAGGCGCTTGTGCGCTGGAACCACATTACCGAAGGCGTGCTTCCGCCACATGAATTTGTGTCGCTGTTTGAAAAGCGCGGTCTTATTACGCAGCTTGACCTTTACATTTGGGATCAGGCGGCGCGAAAGCTTGCGGACTGGAAAAGCCGCGGGCTGAAGGATTATTACATTTCCGTAAATATTTCGCCGATTGATTTTTTGTATGTCGACATTTACAAGACGTTCACGGAGCTTGTGTCGCGCTACGAGATTGACCCAAAAAATCTTAAGCTTGAGATTACGGAATCTGCCGTCATGCTTAATCTTGATATGCAGATTGAGCTTATAAACCGCCTGCGCGCATATGGCTTTCTTATTGAGATGGACGATTTTGGAAGCGGTTATTCTTCACTCAACCTGCTTAAGGACATCTCATTTGATATTCTAAAAATCGACATGAACTTTCTTGCGGAAACGGACAATCCGGAGCGTTCGATTGCCATCCTGCATTCAATCATCAAGCTTTCTAAGCGCCTGAACATGCCGGTCATTACCGAAGGCGTTGAAACAAAGGAGCAGGTTGAATTCCTTAAGGAAATGGGAACGGACTATTATCAGGGCTTCTATTTTGACAAGCCGCTTACGGTAAGCGATTTTGAGGCAAAATACATAAAGGACTAGCATGAGTCTTGCCGAACTTCCCATAACGCCATATCTTGAGACAATCTGCCGCACGCTAAAGGAGTCTCCGAGCCGTTTTTTGGTGCTGACTGCTGAAACTGCCGCCGGAAAATCCACCGCGGTTCCCCCTGCCCTTTTGGACGCCTTCCCCAAAAAAATCGTTATGCTTGAGCCACGCCGCCTTGCGGTTCTTTCTATTGCAAGCCGCATTGCCGAGCTTTTGGGCGAGGAGGTTGGCGGTACGGTCGGCTACAAAATGCATCTTGAGTCCAGACTGTCGCGGGCAACGCGCCTTGAAATTATTACCGAGGCGATTCTTACGCGGCGCTTGCAGACCGACCCCGCGCTTGAGGACGTGAGCGTTGTGGTCATAGACGAGTTTCATGAACGTTCGATTCACGCGGATTTGGCACTGGCGTTTCTTAAGGAAGCGATGGAGCTGCGGGACGATTTGTTTGTAATCGTCATGTCTGCGACGATAGAAACCAAGCGGCTTTCTGCATATCTTGGCACTCAAAAAGAGCCAGCGCCGGTTATATGCGTGCCGGGCAGACAGTTTCCGGTGGAAATTGAATATGCGGGCGCGGTTTCGATGGCGGGTGCTATTTGTGCCGCATTGCCAAAGCATAAGGGGCAGACAGTGCTTGCGTTTTTGCCGGGTATTGCCGAAATTCGCCGTTGTAAGCGAGAGCTTGAGGAGCGCGGTATTTGCGCAAGTGCAGGTGCGGAAATACTTATTCTTCATAGCTCTGTAACACTGGCAGAGCAACGGCGTGTTCTTGCGCCACCAAAGGACGGAATGACGCGCGTAATTCTTTCTTCTGCGATTGCAGAAACATCGCTTACTGTGCCGGGCGTTAGCCTTGTCATAGATTCCGGGCTGAGCCGCCTGAGCCGCATGAACGTGGCTCTTGGCATGGAGCGGCTTGTTACGGAACCGGAAAGCATGTTTTCTGCGGCTCAGCGTGCCGGTCGCGCAGGTCGTCTTGGTCCCGGCAAGTGCATTCGCCTTTGGAACAAGACGGACGTGCGCCTGGAAGCAACACCCGCGGAAATTCTTCGCACGGATATAACCACGCTCGTTTTGGAGTGTGCTCAGTGGGGAGCCGTGGATTTTGCAAAAATCAACTGGCTTGAGCCGCCGTCTGCTGCCGCTTGGAACGAAGCTGTTCTGCTTTTGAAAAAAATCGGCTGCCTTTTTGAGCGTCGTATAACCGCCGTTGGAAAGGCGTGCCTGGAGCTTGGCGTTCATCCGCGTCTTGGTTGCGTTGCGCTCAGCGGCTTTGCTGCGCAGTGCGTTGAATACACCAATTACGCAAAGTCCGCGCCAGAAATAAAAAAGCGCTTCACCGACGATCTGACGCGCCGTGTGGCTGCTGTGTGCGGAACAAGCGCTTCCAATGTTAACATTGCCCGAATTGCCAATGCGCCCACCGATGCGAGCGCCCAGCCTTCTGTTATGCCTGCTTACAGTGCCGCCCATGCCAAAGGTTCTACCCTTCTTCCGCAGGCAAAGAATGCGGCGCTTGCCTTGCTTGCGGGCTTTCCTGACCGAATCGCGCGGCAAACGGAAGCAAAGGGGCTGTATCAATTTGCAAGCGGGCGCATTGCGCGGCTTCCTGCTGACGACATTGCCAAAAATGCTGTTCTTCCGCAGTGGATTGTTGCGCCAGAAGTTGACGCGGGCGATTCCGAGGGGCGCATCCATTCATACCATGCGCTTTGTGATGCAGATGCGCTGGAATGGCTTTCTGCCCGCGCACAAACAAAAATCATTGCGGAATTTGAAGGCAACAGAATCTCCAAAAAAGAAATCACCTGCTACGGAAAACTCGTTCTTTCTGAAAAAAAATGCGCCGCCTCGCCGGAAGATTATGCGCTTGCGCTTTGCGCACAGGTTCGGCAAAAAGGGCTTGCGGCGCTTCCTCTGGACGAGCGCGCGGAATCACTTATAGTGCGCGAGCAGTTCTATGCACAACAAAAGGGCGTTCCTGCAAAGTCCGAGGAAAAAGCCCTGTGTGCTACGCTTGAAGAATGGCTTGTGCCGTTTTTGGGCGGAAGAACAAAGATTGACGCAGAAACTGTGTTCAATGCGCTCTATTGGTATTTGAACGGCGCTGCGGTGGACAAGGACGCGCCAATGCAGCTTACGCTTCCTAACGGCAAAAAGCGCAGGCTTGTGTATGAACGGCACTCCGCGCCCGACGACCGCCGCACGCTTGTCATTCGTCCTGTTCTTGAGGTGATAATCCAGCAGATTTTTGGCTGTTTTGAGACGCCAAAAATTATGGAAATGCCGGTTCTGCTTAAACTGCTTTCTCCGGCGCGCCGTCCGCTGCAAATAACAGACAATTTGGAATCATTCTGGAATTCCACATGGCCTGAAATCTGCAAGGAAATGAAAGGGCGGTACCCCAAGCACAATTGGGATTACCGCGTTATTGAAAAGGAGCCCAACGAGCGCTGACGGCGCACATCACATGCCGCGCCTTCGTTCTAAAACGCCCGCTCGCTTTGTGTAAGAGGCTAGAATAAGAAGAAGAATGAGAAGAACATCATCACACTGGCAAAAAGCACGATGAGGTTTCCGATTGCGTGAATGAACTTAACCTTGCGGATGCTGCAGAATACAAGTCCCGCCGTGAACAAAAGTCCGCTTGCAACAAGCATTCTGAAGCTTTGCGGCGTAATCGCGTGGTACAAACGCGCGCAGATAAAAAGTCCCGTCCAACCCAGAACGGCGTTAAAAATAATGTTCACCGTTTCCAGACGGCTTCCGGCAATGGCATACATAAGAATTCCCACCAAGCAGATAACGCCTGCAATTCCAGAAAAAATCAGTCCGTATGTCCACGAGATTGCATTCTGAGTGATTGCTGTGTACGAATAAATCATGAACACGGTTGCAAAAATCAAAAAAATGCACACGCGACCCAAGCGGCGGAACACCTCTTTTGCAGAATTGTTGGTAAGCGCGTGATGCAGCACCGACGTAATGTAGTTGAACACCATGAGCGCGCCGAAGCAGGAATACAGGACGGTATAGACAGTGCGGTATTCCTGATGAATTTTTGCGAGCGCAAAAACGTCAAGCAGGACGGTTGCCGCAATAAAAAGGCATGCACCAATTCCCTGTACGACGGAACTGAAAATTTCCTCGCCGATTGTGTACTTGCGCAGCTTCTGCTGGCGGGCAAGATGGTTGCGCTCCGTTTCGATTCGCTTTGCGGCGCGTTTTTTTGCCTTTTCCGTGCGGGCATATTCGTCCGCGGCATATTTTGCGCGCAGACGCTCCGGGTCTTCAGCATACTGAATATTTATCTCGCGAATTTTATTTTCCGCTTCCTCTTTAATCTGACGTATTCTAAGCCGTTTCTTTAATTTTAATGAACGCAGTGTCGAGCTTCGCACCGCTTTTGCGGCAATCTCATCTTCTCTTGTCATAATGAATCTCCAGAATTTTTTGCTTTTTCATTATAACAGTAGACAGTGGATTTTACAAATTAGTTGCGCAAGAGCCTTGTGAATTCAGCCGTCAGGGCAAACGCATTATAAAATTTCGGAATTGAAAAATCATGTTTGCCCTAAAAA
>CAKZZR010000126.1 GCA_937885475.1 uncultured Treponema sp. | reverse complement strand
GCTTCAGCGTATCACATTACCGCTTGTTCGTTTACTTTTTTATCATGCCTCCTTGATTCCGTGTTTCATTCTGCGCTTGCGGCACACCGCGCAATTACTCGATGTTCCGCAAAAACAGAATGCGCTTAAATCATTACCTTCACAAATTGGTCGCAGATTTTCATAAGACCTTCAGGCGGATTGTCCGTGGTGAATTTTAATTTTATGTGGGCAAAATTCTTGTCTTTCTTGTTATGGAATATTCCACCGTGCGGAAAATATCCCAGAAACGTAGAATTCTTATAGGAATGGCGCTCGGCCTCGCTTTTTCTTGCACCCATGACCATATTGCCGTCAGCATTGTCTTCGTCAGTCTTTAGGTTCACCTTTCCGTACAGCCTAACATTGAATTCAACGCTCACTTCGTCAAGCTTGAGGGACGAAATTGGAACAAGGCTGATTTCCGGAACGCTAAGCTCCTTGTAGGCAACATTGCCGTTGGAATCAAAATATGGCACATTGAGTTTTACCGTGCGTGCAAAACCGTCCTCATCAAAATAAGTGCTTATCTTCTGCAAATGCTGGTTTTCTGCCATTGCATTGGCACCAATGAACGCCTGCTGTATTGCCCTGATGAGGTCATTGAACCCTGCTTCCTGCGGCGAGTTTGATTTTGTTTTTGGAATCACAGCAACAATCTCCTATGCAGTTTCTATGCAAGAACTCCCCCGGCAGCAAGCAAAAATGCTTGCTGCCGGGGGAAAGGCTTTTTGCTATTTTCAAGAGAATGCATAATTGCAATCTCTTGAATCTAACATCTTATATACGTTATTTTTTCTCTGTAACTGTTACAGAAACCTGACCATATCCCGGTGTAACTGTAACAATATAGGAATTTCCAACAGTCATGCCCGTAATTTTGGAGTTAGCAGTGCCGATATCACGTCCATCCACAACTACTGGTGAACCAATCGCTATTCGCAATTTTTGCCTCTGACTCCGCTGCAGTTGCCACAAATTCGCAAGTATAAGTACCATCATCCTGTTTGTTTAACTTATTAGAATCAGTAATATCCCAGTTATTGAACAAACCTCTGAGACCAAATCCATCAAGAGCTACTAACTTCGCAGCCCCTGCTTCTATCAATTTCAAAGAAGCCGAAACAGAACCTGAATTTGTTACCTTAACTATAAGTTTATACTTGTAGCCATTGCTTACATTCAATATTACATGAGCCGGATTTCCACCACTGATATACGTAAGAGTCTTATCTGCGGTAACAGCACCATCTGTTGTAGGTCCTGCTATTGTCACAGGATTGTCTTTTACATAATTTCCCTCTTCATCTGTATCAGAAGCATCCTGTCCACACCAACGAGTATCCCAGCTTCCTGCAATTTCCTGAATAGAGAACATATACTCTTCTTGCTGAGCTACAAATTCAAATTCATAGGTAGAATAATCATCTGGATCTACAATAGAATCGCGTACAAGTACATCTCCGTTCCAGTTAAATCCTGGAACATTTCCTACGAATGCAGACTTGCCCAAAACTGTTGGGTTGTAAAGACCTGTTGAAAGTGTTATGTCAGTTTTAGATGGGAATTCTGTTGCAGCTTCAATATAATACTTCTTTACTTCTCCATCATTTGTCCATGTTTCATACTTATATTCAAGCTTTGCAAGTCCAGAAGTCGGCTTTTGGGTAACCATTTTTCCGTCAGCAGCCCAATAGAGATAGCCATTTGTAATATAATAATCGAATGAGCCTTCTTTTTCAGGTTCATATAAGTATGTATATGTTGAACCACTTCTTGTCATAGGATATGAGTCATCGCCTACAACAACTAACAGTGCTGGATAGTCGGTTACATTTCCTGTTACCTTAACCTTAACATCTTTTGTAGGTGCATCATACTGAACTTTGATTGTATATGATTCGCCTGCCTGCAAATCCTTAATAACAAGGTTTCCTGGATTTGAGTTAGCAGCATCACGTGGTTTTGTTTCAAGCCATTCGTCACTATTAATTGTAAGCTGTTTAGAAATGTCTTTCTCCCAGCCCCAGTCCTGATCCCAACCAGTTTCATCAAGAACAATTTTAAAGTTTACAGTACCGCTTTTGCCGCCCCAAGCAGTCATGCTTGTAGCGTAATTAAATGTAAATTCCTGTTCTGTTTCTGAAAGTTTTGTGAAAACGCCTCTTTTAGTTTCATTTCCAACTTTCGAACACATATCGCCTTCAACATACAATGCTTCTACCTTGCTGTCGTGCAAGTTGCCAGAGCAGCTTGCCAAGCCCAATGAGCCGAACAGAGCCGCACCTGCAAGTATAAATGAAAGTAATTTTTTCATTTCGTTTTCTCCTAGTGTTTCTAAGAATGATTCCAACGGAATCAATTTCAAGCGAAAATTACAAAGTGTTGACAACGGGTTTCGACAAGCTCAACCAGCGTTGTCAACAACATTATTCGCTTTCAGTCTTGGGTTCTTTACGAACCCACGGCGAACAGGACGTTCGCCCCAAGCCCAGCGAGTTTCTGCAAGAAACTCGCAGAGCAAAAATCACAGGACGTGATTTTTGCGGCTATATATCCCAACGAACGCCGCAGCGGAGAGCCGCACGTCCGTCGTACCAGTTAACCGCATTACGAACATCGTTCTTTGTGCTTTCCTTAGCCCAAGAACCCTTTACGTTCGCACGGTTCAAGTTCAGCTGATCCTGTCCGTCGCCAAAGTGCTTGAACGGATCCATGTTGTATACGAACTGAGCATATACAGTAGGTTTCTTGAAGGAAGCAAACTTCTTTGAAAGTCCGACTGCGAATGCAAACGGATTATTCCAGTCGCTGGAATCGTCAAATGACTTGTCCGCAGAGGCTGTATTCTCTGTCTTGATACCGATTGCAAGGTTTGCCTTGAAGTCACCTGGGAACGTAACCTGACCTACCAATGTATTGAAGTAGCGTACTGTATCAGAAAGATCGAGACCGTAGTATACGTCAACGCCCTTTACAGTGTTGCTGTCGGGCTTTGCATTGAGCATAACGCCGGCATATTTTACGCGGAATGCGCTGTCAGAAGAGCCATATTTATTCTCCTCATCCTCATCAAATCCATCAGACCATTTGTATGCGCTGTAGTTCATGTCCGCATATCCGCCAACAGTAACACCTTCTGCAACCGTGTAGCTTACAGCAGGTTTAAATGTGAACTCAGCACCTCCAGTGCGATTCCAAAGAGGTTCATCCTTGTCGATAAAATGTCGTGCCGTCCACCAAGAAGGGGTCTGTGCTACCCAAGTATCATAAGCCTCATCACCTTTCTTAAGCTCGCTCAGCGCCATCTCTGCCTCTACGCCAAGGTTGATTCCAAGCGCACCGTCAAGAAGGTTCAAGGCACCGTCAAAGCTTACAGCCTGACTGTTCAATACACCCAGCTGGTCAGAAAGATCGAACGTTCCGTCGTCGTGGTTCTCGCGAACGTAAAGCATAGAAGCCTGAACACCGCGCATACGGTATCCTACATTCACGTCAAACAGGTCTGCGCCGTAGCCAATCTGCACATTCGCAGCCATATTCTGAAGACCGTCAAAATCTGTTGAACGATACCAAACATCCGTAGAATAACCGAAGTAGTCAGCCATACAAGCGGCTGTTTTTGCAGCGGCAAGTTCTTTGCCTGAAGCAACCTTGTCCGCAATGTTCAACTCAACAATCTCGGCCGTATCCTTCTGGTGTGTTGCAACCAATCCTTGGAGCGCAAAGCGGAGCTTTCCGTCGCCAACTGCAACTGAATCCTTAACACCAAGAATGAAGTCATGCTCTACCGGGTCATAGAAGAGGTAGTCGCCCTCATACATACCGTTTGTCTGGAAGTCGATTACGAGGTCATCCTTTGAAACGCCGAACCATCCCCAGTAACCGTACTTTGTACCCTTACGATCGCCGGTCTTGTTAGGAGCAAAGCCGATGTCGAATGTAAGTCCTGTAGCTTCCTCAAGGGCAGCAACTGCCTTGTCACCAAGACTGAACTCGTTGAAGCCACCCACATGGTTGTAGCCTGCATCCCAAGAAGAGCATACGGTAGTCCATGTGATTGCGTCACGTGTCGTAGGCTTAGCATAGTTGAAGCCTGTTACGTACTTGATGTACGGAGTGCTGAAGCCAAATTTGAGGTGTCCAAGGAATGGGCGTGAACCCGGACCGGCATCAGCTGTAGTGTTGTCGTCCGTGTCTGCAAAGTAGTCAACAGGATGAGCAAAGAATCCGCTCACGAAGTTCTTAAGTCCCTCCTCCCAAGAAACACTTTCCGTACCGTAGTCAGTCTGGCGATAAAGATAGTTAAGAGCTTCTGCCGTATTGCCGTCATAGTCTTCCATTTCTGTTTCTGAAAGGGCGATTTCCACGTAAACTGGGCAATTAGGAATGAAGTTTCCTACGAATTTGTCATAGGACTTAAGACCTACCGTTACGCTCTCAAGATCCAATCCCTTTTCTGTTTTATCTGTGGCACCCTGAGTTTTATAGTTAGCCTGCACACCAACCATCGTCCAGCTTACAAAGTTAATCTTAGCCTTAGCAGCACCGGTGTCGTCGCCGCCGCCAACCAGGTCGTCGATTACGATGT
>CAKZZR010000125.1 GCA_937885475.1 uncultured Treponema sp. | reverse complement strand
CCACCGTCTAGTGCGGATTTCGCCGTTTGATGCGAATGCGCGCCGCCACACCTCATTTGCGAGCGTGTACGTCTTTCCTGTTCTGGATGATTCCATAGAGGTTGAGATTCGACCTGAGGATTTGCGCGTCGACACATACCGTGCCGGCGGAAAGGGCGGTCAGCATGTGAACAAGACGGATTCAGCCGTGCGCTTCACGCACCTTCCCACTGGAATCGTCGTTGCCTGCCAGAGCGAGCGCAGCCAGATTTTTAACCGACAGGCTTGTATGAGCATGCTCCGCGCCCGCCTTTATGAATATTACCGCGAGCAGAAGGAAAAGGAGAACGCCAAATTCGGTGCGGAAAAGAAGGATATTTCCTGGGGAAACCAGATACGAAGCTACGTTTTCCAGCCTTACACGATGGTAAAGGACCACCGCACCAAATGCGAGTCAGGAAACATACAGGCTGTCATGGACGGCGACATAGATCAATTTATGGATTCCTTCCTTGTGGCGCAGTGGAAGGGACTTCCTATGGATTCAGGTGACGAAGACGAAGAACTGTAGGTCCGCGCTCAAAAAAAAATTGTTCTCTTTGGCATTCTGTCTTTGTGCCGTCTTGCCCTGTTCTGCTGCGGAAGGCACATGGACGCTTGCGGCAGAAAAATTCACGTTCTCGCAGAAGGGAATTTCTTCATCGGTGAACGAGGCTCTTCCGAGTCTGATTTTGGAGCAGATGGCAGAAAACCTTGTGCGCGTGCCGCGTGCAAAGGAACAGTACGACCGCGAATCCTACGAGCTTCGCCGTGTACGCCTGTCTCTTTTTTTGCAGCTTTCAAAGGAAGTTAAGACGCGGGACTCAATCCTTCTTACAAATTACACGGAATCGCGCCTGCGTTCAAAGCTGAAGGCGCAGGACAAAAAAATCCGTTCCATTCAGAAGCAGATAGATGACAACCTTCTTGAGGAGCGCAAAATCCGTGAAAAGTATGCACCTCGCATAGAGGCAGACAAGGAACGCGAGAAGCGCATTGAGGAAGGTCGCGTGGTTGACCCGGAAAATGACGGGAATTCCTTTGCGCGTATGCTGCGTGGCTTCATTCCTGGACGGAACGAGGACGAGCGCACGATAGAAAAGGTCGCGTTCTATCAGAATGACATAACGCGGCTCTTCGATCCCGGCGAAAGCGTCTCTAAGGAAGGCTATTCGTCGTTTGCGTTCAGCAAGGCGTGCGTTGACGCAAAAATCAACGGTCTTATGACCGGCGTCGTAACGGTGTATGGTGCGTATCTTTCGGTGGCGGTTACGCTGTATCAGTTTCCTGGAGCGGTGCGCATTGCCTCGGCTATGGAGGTGGGCGACATGGACGACCTTAAGCTTATTTCCGTGGGGCTTGCACGCCAGCTTACGCCACGCATTGCGGACAGCATGCCTATTGAGATTTCCTTTGAGATAGAGCCGCCGGAAGCCAGCTCAAGCGTGCAGATTACGGTGGATGACGTTGTGTTCAAGAATCTTTCGTCGGCGCTGACCATGCAGAGTGGCGTTCATACGCTTATGTTCTCTGCGCCGGAGTTTAACGATGTGGCGACCAGCTATTCCTTCATCGGAAACAGGCGCTTTCATGTGAAGGTTGTGATGACGCGTACAAAAAACGGAAGCGCTGCGCTTGCATTCTCGCGTCCGGCGGCAGGCGATGTATTTGTGAACGGAGTTCTTTCCGGCTCGGTGCAGGACGACAGCAGTTTTTCGCAAATTTTCATAGACGGAAAGGCGGCGCTGGGGCATTTTATTGCTGAGAACGGCGAGACGGCGGATTTTATGATTCTGCAGAAGGACATGGTTGACGGCGCGAACCTTGCGGTCTCGCTCAAGGCGTTTGACCGAAGCGATTATATAGAAGCACGACGAAAATGGATGTACCGAAGTTACAGCCTGCTGATTGTCTCGCTGATTCCCACGTTCTATTGCTATGGAAATTCCTATGCGTCGGCGCGGGGCTACAATTACGACTACGGCGTTCCTTTGGACGACGCTCGGAGCTGGCAGACTGCCTCCTACGTTACCATTGGAATTTCGGGCGTGTGCGGCGCGTGGTTCGTGTATGAGCTGGTGCGCTACTTGAATTCCGCGAACACGGTGCTTCCTGCTACGGCAAAACCTGTGTCTGAGCGCAAGATGACAAAAATCCGTGCGCGCGATGAGAAGCGGGCCGCAAAGCGGGCGGCGGAGGAAGCGAGCAAGCAGGCGGAGCTGTCAGAGCAGTCAGTTGATGAGGCGGACGAACTGTACACGGATACCAACGACGATTCGGAACAAGAAAAATAAGGAAGTAAAAAATGGCTAGAATTTCATTTGCAGAGAAGCTCAAGAATCTTTTTAAGGGAAGTCAGGACGACGACGTTTTTTTTGAGGATTTGACCGACAGCCTTATAGAGGGGGACGTTGGCGCAAAAACCGCCTTTGAGATAACGGAACGCCTTGAGACGGTGTGCGCAAAAAATCATGTTTCGGGCGAGCGCGAGACGCGGCTTGAGCTTAAGCGCATTCTTCTTGAGTATGTGAAGGAAACGGAGCTTCTGCCACAAAGCGGCAGGACGAATGTCTGGATGATTCTTGGCGTGAACGGCGTGGGAAAGACCACGAGCGTCGCGAAAATGGGGCGCTATTTTAAGAACAAGGGTGTTAGCAACGTGGTGCTTGCCAGCGCGGACACGTTCCGGGCTGCTGCCATTGAGCAGCTGAACCTGCATGGCGAGCGGCTTGGGCTTCGCGTGGTGAGTCATCAGCATGGAAGCGACCCGTCGAGCGTGGTGTTTGATGCGGCACAAGCCGTGCGTGCGAAGGGAGATGGACTTGTGCTTGCAGACACCGCTGGTCGCCTTCATAACAAAGAAAACCTGGTGCGCGAGCTTCAGAAAATCGACCGCATTTGCCGCGAGAAGGCGGACGAGGGCTGCTATAAGAAAATCCTCGTGATTGACGCGACCACCGGGCAGAACGCGCTCCGGCAGGCTGAGGTGTTCAACGAGGCGGTCGGCTTGGACGCGCTTGTGCTTACGAAATACGATTCCACTGCAAAGGGCGGCGTTGCCATCTCCATCGGAAAGGAGCTTAACCTTCCTGTTGCCTTTGTGTGCGACGGCGAAAAATACGAGAACATCGCGCTCTTCAATGCGGAGCGCTACATTGATTCATTCTTGGGGCTGTAATTGACGGTTCGTAGGCGCGTTTTTTTTTGGCGATTTGCAGGCTTTCTCTTAAGCGGGGCTTTGCCCCTTCTGTGTGCGGCGCAGGTTCCATCCGCATCTGAAGCGCAGTCTTTGGTTGTGCAGGAAGCGGCTCCCGCAGTTTTTTCCATGCAGGAATATTTTTACAATCTGTGGCTGCTGAATACGACGGGTGCCGTGCATCCTGCCTTTGAGACGAAGGCTGTGGTTCCTGCGTTTGACTGCGCGGTGTGGGATTCCGTTGTGTATTCCCGCGTGCATTGGACGTTTTTGCACGGAGCGGGGCGGCTGTACGATGTCATTCTGCCTGAATACATAGGTTATGCGGACTTCTATGCCGCATTTGACGATACGGCAGACACCGGCGCGGGCGTTGCTTCCGTTCCGTCGGGTGGCGGCGCGTTTGTCATTGTTCGTCCGGTGGAGCTGGAGGCGGTCTTGGATGAGGTTGCGGAAACGCAAGATGCTTCCGCCCAGACGGATGATTCGGCTTCCGAACCAGAAATTCCGGCTCTTTCCATTCCTGCGGAACGGGCGGAAAGCGTTTCAGAACGGCAAATCCGCGACGCACAGGGGAATCTTGTCCTGTATTCATATGGCGACGAATTCTTTTCCGTTCAGAACAAGGATTCCGCGCGGATTGTGGTGCGCGGCGACAAAAAAAATCTCGTCCGCTTCTATTATGATGAAAAAATGCGCGTGCTCAAGAAGGAACTCTGGAATTATGCCGGAGACTTCAATGCAAGCGCCGTGCGCAGCGTGCAGGATTTTGAATATGACGAGGATGCTTTTATTCCGCGCAAAAGCACGCTCACCGAGGACAAAATGCGCCGCGTTTTTTCTTACGATCAGGCAGGGCGCATAACGGAAAGCCGGAATTATCGCATTCTTCGCCGTGGCGACCTTCTGGAAAGCCTTACCCGCTGGACGTTCACGGAGGACGGAAAAATCTCGGAGCGGTGGTATGAGGAATTTGAGCGAATTGCCCGCCAGAGCCTTGAGGTACGGAGCGTGCATTCTAAACGCGAGGTGTATGAATACAAGGTCGGCGACCGCACGCCCGATTATTCTTATTATGAGGACGGCGTGCTTCGTATGCAGACCGTGTACAGCGCGGCCGACGATTTTATAACCTATATGTATTTTGACAACGATTTTGTGGTTGAGTCCTACACGTCCGGCGGCTTCAAGACTAAGGATGTATTCTATATGAATGGAAAGGTGCGGAGGGTGAAAACCTATGAGAACTAGGAAGAGCAGTTTTTCGTCCTTGCGCTGGATTTTTGAGGTGTCCGGGCGTTTTGCGCGCATTGACCGCGCGGGACGCTCCGCCGTTACGACACTGCTTGCGACGCTGGGAATTTGCTTTGGCGTTATGACGCTTATTGTAGTGCTCAGCGTGATGAACGGCTTTCAGCAGACCTCTGTCAGTCCCATCATGGAAATTTCCTCGTATCATCTTCGCGCCGTTCCGGACGAGCTTGTGAGCGTTCCAGACTTAATCGATTTTTGCGCCCAGGACAAGCAGATTTCTGCCGTCGTTCCGTTCTACGAGTCCGAGGCACTGATTGCGGGCAGGTCAGGACGGCAGACCGCCGCCCTAATCCGTGCGCTTCCGGCGGACGTTCGTTCCATGGATTCTGGCTTTGCCCGCGAGACTCATATTCTGTACGGCGACTTTGACCTTTCCTCTAATGATACGATAGTGCTTGGTGTGGAGCTTGCCCGTACTCTAGGCGTCATGGTGGGCGACCCGGTAAGCCTTGTGGCGTTGAGCGGCGGTTCAGATGTCTCGCTCATTTCCTCAAACAGGACGTTCACTGTAAGCGGCGTGTTTGAATGTTCGTATCTGGACATAAATACGAGCTTCGCCTTTGTGAGCGTACAGGCGGCAGAAAAATATTTCGGTTCTTCTGCCCGGGCGTTGTACGGCATAAAGCTTGACAATCCCACTGACGACATTGCGGCAGCTGGGCGGATTCAGGCGGAATTTCCGACCTGTGCGGTGCAGTCGTGGCGGGAATATAACCGCTCTTTCTTTGGAACGCTCCGCATAGAAAAGAATATCCTCATGCTCTTGGTGTGCATCATCTTCATAGTCGTGGGAATCAACATCTACAACGGAATGCGCCGCCTTGTCCTTGAGCGCAGCAGCGACATTTCCATTCTTTCTGCGCTGGGCGGAACGCGCGCGGAAATCCGCTTTATTTTTATCATGCGTGGCTTTACCAGCGGCTTTGTAGGCGCGTTGTGGGGGGCGTTCCTTGGCATTCTTATCAGCGTTAACATTCATTCCATTTTTATCGCCGCCTCTTACGTCATGTACGGCGTGCAGTATCTCATTACGCTGATTTTTTCTCCTGAAAATGCGGTGTTCCTTTCCCGGAATACCATGTATGATATCTACGCGGAAATTCCTGCTCGTATTGTTCTGAAGGAAGTTCTGATGATTGTGCTTTTTGGCATCGTCTCTCCGTTGTGGGCGAGCTGGAAGGCGAGCGGCAACGTGCTTAAGATGAGCGTTGCGGAGGTGTTGCACGATGAGTGATTTGGTTCGCATTTCGGGGCTGGAAAAAACATATTCAAATGGAAGCGAAAGCCTTACCATCCTTAAGGACGTTGATTTTGCCGTAGAGGAAGGAAGCAAGACCGTCATTATAGGTGAGAGCGGAAGCGGAAAAAGCACGCTGCTGAACATAATCGGAAGCATAGACAAGGCGACCGCAGGAACCGTTCTTGCCGGTCCATGGAACGTAACCGCGCTTACAGAAAAAGAGCAGTCGGAATACCGCTCCTCATTCCTTGGTCTTATCTTCCAGTTTCATTATCTTCTGAAGGATTTTACCGCGCTGGAGAATGTGTATATGGCGCGCTACATGGCGGGTGCGCCCAAGAAGGATGCTCTTCTGCGCGCAAAGCAACTTTTGAGCGACGTAGGCTTGGGCGACCGCATGAACCATCTGCCCGGTGAGCTTTCTGGCGGAGAGCGTCAGCGCGTTGCCGTAGCCCGCTCTCTCATAAACAATCCGTCACTCATCCTTGCGGACGAGCCGACCGGAAACCTTGACCCTGCGAATGCCGCGCTCATCAGCGACCTTCTTTTTTCCATGGCAGACAAATATAAGAAGACGCTGATTCTTGTTACGCATGACGTGAATCTTGCGCAGAAGGGTTCCGTGCGCTATACAATCCGCAACGGAAAAATCGAGCTTGCAGGAGAAGCGCATGACCTTTAGAGCTTCCGCACTGTTTGCGAGCCGGCTTATCCTTCCTCGGACGGCAAAGAATTCCTCCGCCCGCAGAAGCATTTTTGGCGCCATAATCTGCATAGGAATAGGAATCATTCCTCTGGTCGTCGTCATGTCGTTTGCGGACGGCATGATAAACGGCATGACGGAGCGCATCGTAGGGCTTTCTTCGGGCGAGCTGCATGCGTATATACGGCGCGGCTCACTTGGCAGCACAGCGCGCGATACGCTCGTGTCCTTTTGCGAGGAATTCCGCGCGGTGCAGGGCGTGCAGGACTGTTTTATCCTTGTTGAGGGCGACGCGCTTGCCGCCGGAAAAACCTACCGCACCGGCGCCAGGCTCCGCGCGGTGGAGCCCGACATTTTTGAGCGGAACGAGCAGTTCCGCCGGTTTTTCCGCGTGCAGTGCGGCTCCCTTGCGGATTTCAGGAGCGCAGAGCGCGGTGCCGTGCTTGGCGAGAAGGTCGCCGGGCTTCTGGGCGTTACGGCGGGCGACTCGTTCCGCGTCATCCTTACAAAGCAGAACGCCGCGGGCGCTACGGTGCCGGTTTCCGCCTCGTTTACGGTAAGCGCTGTGGTGTCGTCCGGCTATCAGGAACTGGACGCGCTCTGGATTTTCATTCCGCTGGAAAAGGGGCTTTCGCTCATTCCCGCTCAGTCTGCAAATGTTTCCATACTGATTGACAGCACGTATCCGCTTTCTTCTGACTACGGTCGCATAAAAAGCGACCTCAACCGCATGCTCAGCGGCTACGGTCGCGTGTACGTCTGGCGAGAGGTGAATCCCGCCCAGTTCCAGAATTTTTCGTCAACAAAGGTCATGCTCACGTTCATCATGCTGCTGATTGTGCTGGTCGCCTCGGTGAACATTTCCTCGGCGCTCGTCATGCTGGTCATGGAGCGGCGCAAGGAAATCGCCATTCTCAAGAGTCTTGGCGCGTCGCCTGCGGGAATCACCATTTCATTCCTGCTTGCGGGAGTGTGCTGTGGCACTCTGGGAACGCTCGTCGGGCTTCCGATTGGCATTCTGTGTGCGGTGAACATAAATGTCATCGTCTTTTACATTGAGAAAGCGGTGAATCTGTGTGCGAAGGTCATTTTTTTGCTGGAAGGAAACAGCCTTTCTCATTTTGAGGGAATGCAGCTGCTGAATCCAGCCTATTATCTGACGGAAATTCCTGTGTCCGTGCCGTTTGAGAACGTGTTTCTCATCGCTGGCGCGGTCATCCTGCTCTCGCTGTTCGTGTCGGTCATTCCGGCGGTAAAAGCGGGCAGGGAAATTCCACTTGAAACGTTCAGGAAAGTATGATGCTGTGTGATTTGTGTAAGAAAAAAGAAGCCGTGATTTTTTTGGAGGCAATCGGAAACAACGGAAAGCGGAAAATTCACCTGTGTCCCGACTGCGCTATGGCGCGTGGAATTCAGACGCCGGTTGCCGCTCCCAATGCAGAAAACCTTGCCGCCGTCTTTAAGGAAATTGAGGAAAAGGAAGCGCTTTCCGACGCGAACTCAAAGCGCCTGTGCCCCATCTGCGGCATGAGCCTGTATTCAGTGCTTAAGAGCGGAACTGCCGGCTGCCCTGAATGCTACGAGGTGTTCAAGAGCGAGATTGCTGCCTCAATGTCAGAAAACGACATTTCAGGCGCGTTCACCGGAAAAATGCCGCGCCGTCTTGCCTCATTCCGAAACGCGCTCACTGACCGCGCCGACCTACAGGCAAAGCTTGACGAAGCCGTGCAGAGCGAGAATTATGAGAAGGCTGCCGTCTACCGCGATTTTTTGAAGGCTCTGGAGCGGGGCAGCGTTGCGGACGGTGCTTCGGGAGAACAGACTGAAGAGTGAAGAAAAAGATTTTAAGCCCTGGTTTGCGTGCCCCGGCGCTGATCCCGACGTGATTGTGTCAGTGCGCGCGCGCATCGCACGCAATCTTGCCAATTTTCCGTTTCCTTCGAATTTTCGGGGCGATGACGCGCGGCGCGTGCAGTCGCTGGTGTTTGACGCGTTCGCCCAAATGCAGGGCGCAAGCGCTGAGTCAGGCTTTCACGCAGTGGAAACCGCTTCTCTCGACGCCAACGGCAGGCGCATCCTTGAGGAGCGCGGCGTGCTCAGGGCGCTTCCCCGTCGCGTTCCGCCGGAAGGCGTGCGGCTTCCAGAAACCGGTGTGGTTATGAGTACGGACGGACGGTGCAGCACCACCGTAAACTGCGGAGACCACATCCGCATTTCCTTCTTTCAGAGCGCACTGGGCATTCAGAACGCGTTTGACGGCGCATACCGCATCGATTCCGCCCTTCAGGAGCGGCTTCAGTTTGCCGCCTCGTACGATTTTGGCTATCTCACCGCCTCATTCCGAGACACTGGCAGCGCGCTCAAGCTGTCCGCCCGCATCCATATTCCGGCGGCGGTGCGCTTTGGCATGCTTTCCCGCATAACGGACATCGCAAAACAAAGCCGCCTGTGCGTGGTTCCCGCGTTCCCCGAACTTTCTCAGGGCAGCGCCGCCGGCAATTTTTTTACGATAGAAACTACGTCCGCCCTTAATGGCAGCGAGATGAGCCAGCTTGCCGATTTTGAGGCGGCGTGCAGGGATATTGCAGAAACTGAGCGCAAGATTTCGACGGAATGTGCCGATAATAAAAGGACGATTGTCAGGAATTCCGTTATCCGTGCGTATTCAATCGCTAAGTTCAGCCTGTTGGTTTCGCTCCGAGAGGCGCTGGATATCATATCGGACATAAAATTCGGGCTTCGGCTCGGAATGCTTGAAGGAATTTCGGACGATATGTTGTGCGGCCTTTTATACAGAATTCAGCCGGGGCATCTGTTCTATCTTCTGCAGGACGGACATTTTTCGTTTGAGGACGATATTGCGCGCGACGAGCGTGCAAAGACGGACAGAATCCGTGCGCTCATTCTTCAGGAAGCATTCAGTACCATTTCTTTGGGGAATTTATGAAAAAACTTTCCACTCGGGCATCCCGTCTTGTGTATGCGCTTTGTCAGGATGAGGCAAGAAAATGCGGAAGCGCGGAAATCCTTCCGGAGCACATTCTGCTTGCTATGATAAAAAACGGCGAGGGGCTTGCGTTTGAGACTCTTAAGAACCTGCGCCTTAACATTCTGACCTTTCAACTGGCATTGGAAAACTTTCTGAACTCAAATTCCCAGCACGTTCAGCTGGATGTTGACGAGATTCCCAGCGGCTGGCGCACAAAAAATCTCATCGATGTTGCCGAACTGGAATCGCAGGCGCTCATGAATCCCTATGTGGGAACGGAACACCTTCTGCTTTCTGCCGTGCGCGAGCCGGGAAGCCTGACCGCAGGCTATTTTGACGCGGCGCGGCTACCTCTTTCTGCCGTGCGCGACAAGGTGCGCGAGGTACAGAAGACGGGCGAGTCGTCCTATATGGAAAAAGTTTCCCGCGACCTTGCGGCTTCCACCATTCAGTCTATTTTTGGAAGCGATGCGCTCAGTGAATTCGCGGATTTTCTGAAGGCTCCGCAGGAAGCTGCACCGGCAGACAAAAAGAAGCCGCAGAACGCCAAAAAAAGCCGCGGCGACGATTCGTTCCTTGCGGAATTCTCCCGCGACATTACCGACATGGCGCGTGAGAACAAAATTGACCCCGTCGTAGGAAGGGAAAAAGAAATAAACCGCCTCATCCAGATTCTTAGCCGCCGCACAAAGAACAATCCCGTTTTGGTTGGTGACCCGGGCGTAGGTAAGACCGCCATCGTGGAAGGACTTGCATGGTACATTGCCAAGGGGAACGTGCCGTCGGGCTTGCTGCGTAAGCGCGTGCTTTCGCTTGATCTTGCGGCGCTTATCGCAGGAACAAAATACCGCGGAGAATTTGAGGAGCGCATGAAGCGCCTTATGAGCGAGGTGCGCGAAAGCGGAAATATCCTGCTTTTCATCGATGAGCTTCACACCATAATCGGTGCCGGAGGTCCTGAAGGGCAGATGGACGCGTCAAACATGCTCAAGCCCGCGCTCAGCCGCGGCGAGATTCAGATAATCGGCGCGACCACCACAAAGGAGTACAGCCGCTACATAGAAAAGGACACCGCCCTTGAGCGCCGTTTTCAGAAGGTGATGGTAGAAGAGCCGAGCGACGAGGACTCGATTGCCATTCTTTCCGGCATAAAATTTCAGTATGAGGATTTTCACGGCATAATCTACGACGACGACGTCATTCCGTCCATCGTAAAGCTTTCTCGCCGTTACATTCCGGAGCGCTGCCTTCCTGACAAGGCGATTGATGTTATGGATGAAGTCGGTGCGGCTGTGCATCTCAGGGCGGTCGGACAGAAGAAAATCGATGAAACAAAAGCGGTTCTTGTGGGAACGGCTGAGCCGGTTCCTGTGACGACTGCAGATGTGGAACGGATTGTCGCACGTATGGCGGGAATTCCTGTGCGAACCGTTTCGGGGCAGGAAGAAGTGCGTCTCTCC
>CAKZZR010000124.1 GCA_937885475.1 uncultured Treponema sp. | reverse complement strand
GCACAACAAGGTGTAGCACGCGAGCGTGCGGTTTTGAAAGACGAAACTCGACTGGGAGTTATTTTTTTTAAGGAAAACACCATTTTTTTTAATTTTGGAGCTTTACAATGCGCTTATCCTGGCTCAGTCGTCCTGCGCCGTTGCATTAAATCCCGCATCGTGATACATATTTTGTATATCCATTCATCGTAAAATGAAATTCATTTGAAAGGAGCTTCTATGACCGTTGCAGACGTAAAAAAGCGAACGTTTGAAATCATCGAAAAAGGCAAGGACGGCGATCTTGCCAGCAAAATTTTTGACACCTTCATCATCGTGCTTATCTGCGTGAACGTGTTCTCCATTTTTTTGGACACCTTTACCATTCCCGGCTTTCATTCCGCCGTCTTCAAGTGGATTGAGACTGGCTCCGTAGCCGTGTTCACGCTTGAATACCTACTACGCGTGTGGACGGCACCGCTTTTGTTTCCAGATAAATCCAAGCCGGTTGCGGTGCTTAAGTACATCTTTTCATTCATGGCGCTCATCGATCTGCTGGCAATCCTGCCGTTTTATTTTCCGTTCTTCATAAAAATCGACCTGCGGGTGCTGCGTGCGCTCCGCCTTGTGCGCCTGTTCCGCCTTTTCAAGATGAACCGCTACACAAACGCGCTCGGCTCCGTGCTTGCCGTCATGCGCAACAAATCCCACGAGCTGCTTTCCTCAATTTTTGTCGTGTTCATCCTCATGCTCATCTCGTCGGTTTTTATGTACACCATCGAATCCCCCGTCCAGCCCGAAGTGTTCCAGAACGGTTTTTCTGGCTTGTGGTGGGCGGTAGCCACGTTCACCACGGTCGGCTACGGCGACATTTACCCCATCACCGTTGCCGGCAAAATCCTCAGCATGATAATGGCTGTCCTTGGAATTGCGCTCGTTGCCGTTCCCACTGGTATCATCTCCTCCGGCTTCATCGAACTTAATACCCGGGAATGCGACTGCGACCCCAAATCCTATTGCCCATATTGCGGCAAGAAGTTGTCATAGCACATCGGCATAGTGCCAGCGCCCTGTTCCCGCCCGAATCCTCTTTCGGGCGATTTTTTTTATATCTATACACCAAAAATTAATTTCTATGTAATTAAACCATGGAAATCAATTTTAGAGGCTGAATTTATAAAAATAGCGCAAGGGAGAATTTGCGGCTTTCAAAAACACTCATCTTTGCTGCCGCGAAAGCGGCAAAGTATATAAGTTCCAAGGCAAAGATGCGTGTAGCATGCTAGCATGCGGTTTTGAAAGACGAAATTCGACCGAAAGCTATTTTTTATATGTGCTAACTTTAAAAATTAATTTCCATGTAATTAAACCTATTGACATAGTAGGAAATACAAATTATATTTACGGTATAAACCTACTGATTTACTAGGTGATAATCCTTCTGAGGGGGCGTTATGGCAAAGTCATTTTCTGAGCTGGAGAAGCAGCATCCGTGCTTCGGGCATCATAAGGCAAGCACTGGACGCATTCATCTTCCGGTTTGCCCGGGCTGCAACATTGCGTGCCGCTTTTGCGAGCGCAGCCTTAACACTACAGAAAACCGCCCCGGCGTTACCGGCCGCGTGCTTAAGCCGGAGGAAGCGGGCGATATCGTCTTGCGTGCGCTGGAAATCAGTCCGGAAATAAGCGTATGCGGCATTGCCGGTCCCGGAGACACGCTCGCCAGCGACAATGCGTTCAAGACGTTCAGCATCATCGGGCAGCGCTTTCCAAAGCTCATCAAATGTATGAGTACGAACGGGCTTATGCTCAACGAGCGCGCGGACGAGGTTATTGCCGCCGGAATTGACAGCCTTACCGTAACGGTCAATGCCGTTGACCCGCAGATAGAGGCTCAGCTTAACGACTACATCATCTGGCACGGAAAAAAAATCGAGGGCGTTGAGGGCGCAAAAATCCTCATTCAGAACCAGCTTGCGGGCATCAAAAAAATTGCCGAGGCGGGCATCACGCTCAAAATCAATACGGTGCTTGTGCCGCGCATAAACGGCAATCATATAGAAGAAATCGCACGCACGGTGGCAGAACTTGGTGTGGATATGTACAACATCATTCCGCTCATTCCCAGCGCAAAGCTTAAGGACGAGCCTGCGCCAACCTGTGCGGAAATTGACGCGGCGCGCCGCGCGGCAGCAAATTACATTGAGCTGTTCTTGCATTGCAATCATTGCCGCGCCGATGCCGTTGGAATTCCCGGAAAGACGGAATTCTCCCGCGAAGTGTACCGCAGTGCGTTCAGCGTAGAGGAGCATTTTTCTCATGGCTGATGAGGCGTTTTCAAAATACCGCGTGGCGGTGGCTTCTTCCGATGGCAAGAACGTCGACCGGCACTACGGAAAGGCTGACACCTTCTATATCTACGCCGTTGACGACGAGGAAGGCTATGACCTTGTGGAGACGCGCAACGTGGTTCCCGTCTGCATGAATGGCAGCCACTTTAAGAGCGTCATGGACGAAAGCGTAACGCGCTTTGCTGACTGCAAGTATCTTGCGGCAAGCAGAATAGGCTCGGGTGCTTCGCAGTCGCTTGCGGCGGCAGGAATCGTGTGTATGGAGCTTCCGGGAACGGTTGACGATGCGATTCTTAAAATTTGGAGATACAACCGGGTTCAAGGGTTGTTCAGAATATAAAAAAAGCAGAACAGCTATGCTGTTTACCAGGAGAACAAAATGGGCGAAATACGACAGATTGCAATTTATGGAAAGGGTGGAATTGGAAAATCAACCACCACGCAGAATTTGACTGCGGGACTTGTAGAACACGGAAAGAAGGTCATGGTCGTAGGGTGCGACCCAAAGGCTGACTCTACGCGCCTTTTGCTGGGCGGACTTGCACAGAAAACCGTACTGGACACAATCCGCGACGAGGGAGAGAACGTTGAGCTTGACCGCATCATGCGCACCGGCTTTGGCGGAACACGCTGCGTTGAGTCGGGCGGTCCTGAGCCGGGCGTAGGCTGCGCAGGACGCGGAATCATCACCTCAATCAACATGCTTGAAAATCTTGGCGCATACACCGACGACCTTGACTTCGTTTTCTACGACGTTTTGGGAGACGTTGTGTGCGGCGGATTTGCCATGCCGATTCGTGAAGGAAAGGCCAAGGAAATCTACATCGTTGCTTCCGGCGAGATGATGGCACTGTATGCGGCAAACAACATCGCAAAGGGAATCAGCCGCTACGCGCGTGCGGGCGGAGTTCGCCTTGGCGGAATCATCTGCAACAGCCGCAACGTAGACCGCGAGCTTGATTTGCTCCGCGCCTTTTCAAAGGAACTTGGAACGCAGCTTCTGTACTTCGTTCCGCGCGACAATATCGTTCAGCGTGCAGAAATCAACCGAAAGACCGTCATTGAATACAAGCCGGACTCAGCGCAGGCTCAGGAATACCGCAACCTTGCTGATGCCGTCATCAATAACACCACGTTCACCATTCCAACTCCGATGACTCAGGAGCGCCTTGAGCAGATTCTTCTTGAGTACGGTCTTATGGACATGGCTGACGACTACAAAATCTAAGGAATGCTGGGCAAGCACCCGGCAGAAGCTTTATCGGTTGTTTTTAAGGGGGACTACGATGGCAATTTATAATTCTATTACGGAGCTTATCGGGCATACGCCTATTGTTGAATTTCACCGTCTTGGCAAAGTGCTGGGCTTGAAGGGACGCATTGCAGGAAAGCTTGAATACTTCAATCCTGCTGGCTCGCACAAGGATCGCGCGGGGCTTGAGATTATTGAGCAGGCGGAACAGCGCGGCGAAATCAGCCCTGAAAAAACTACGCTCGTTGAATTCACCAGCGGAAACATGGGAATCGGCATTGCGGCGGTTGCTGCGGCAAAGGGCTATAAGTTCAAGATTGGAATTCAGAACGGCGTTTCCATTGAGCGCAAGAAGCTTCTGGAAGCCTATGGCTCAGAGATTGTGGAGCCGCCCAAGAATCTTGTGGACGGCGTTTTTGAGAAGGGCATTGAAGCGTTCAACGACGTGTACAATTGGTTCCTTGAGACAACGCCAAACAGCTGGTCGACCTATCAGCTTGCAAATCCAGATAACGTGGGCGCTCACTACAAGCACACCGGTCCTGAGATTTGGGACGACACCGAAGGCGCTGTTGACGTTTTTGTTGGCGGCGTTGGAACCGGCGGAAGCACCCACGGCGTAAGCAAATTTCTTAAGGAACAAAAGCCAGCCGTAAAGGTTGTGATTGCCCAGCCGGACGCAAACGACGTACAGAATCCTGTTGTTGCGGGCGTAGAGGACGGCGGTTTCCACGGAATTCACGCGGTTCATGATGAGAACGGACTGAACCCCATGGCTCCCACAAACTTCAACGAAAAATACGTGGACGAATACCAGACCGTAACCTATGCCGAAACGCTCCGCGCAATCCATCTGCTTGCGCATTACGAGGGAATCTTTGTGGGCGCATCCAGCGGCGCGGCGCTTGCGGTTGCCATAAAACAGGCGCTTCTTGAAGAGAACAAGGGCAAGCTGATTGTTCCGCTTCTCCCTGATAACGGCGAGCGCTATCTTTCCGAGGACCTTCAGCGCGTTCGCCCCGATGTCGAGGCAAAAGCCAGTTTCTAGCGCATGCACGAATGAACGAACCCCGCCGCAAGCAGCGGGGTATCGTTCGTTCTCATAAGGTACTACTTGTAGCCACGTAGTGATTGCAGTCGGTCCTAATATCCTTTATACGACGCAAGCGTCGGGGTACTGCTTGCAGCCCCAAAGGGATTAGACCCTCCGCACGAATAAATTTATAAGTAAGTGCGTATAAAAAAACAGCTTCCAGTCGAGTTTCGTATTTCAAAAACGCACGCTCGCGTGCTGCACACTGATTGTGGTATGGATTGTTGAACATGCCACGTTTGCGGCAACCACAATCAGAGTGTTTTTGAAATATGAAACCTCCTTTGCGCTATTTTTTTTCATTCAATTTACAAAATGCGTTTCCGCACCATCTATTTGCTGCCTCTTATCCAAAATAAAATCGTTTTATTCTTTATTTCCTATTGATTTAATAGGTTATACGCTGTATATTTAATTAACCTACCAATGAGATAGGTTTTTGCTATAACTGAATAGGGAGAAGATATGGCATACAAGATTGCACTTGCAACATCTGATGGAACAGGCGTTGACACTACCTTTGGCGCGTGCGGCGTTTTTTCTGTTTATGATGTGTCTGATGACGGTTCGTTCTCTTTTGCGGAGCAGCGCACCGTTCCTTCTGACGTGGATTCCGGCACGGAACAATCGTCGGGCGGCTGTTCCGGTGGCGGTTCTGGTTGCGGAGGCGGACACGGCGGCTGTGGCGCTGGTGCGGAAGTTTCTGAAAAGGTGCTGGCGCTTGCTGACTGCCGCGCGGTTGTTGCGGCAAAAATAGGCTTTGGTGCCGTCAAGCAGCTTGAAAAAAAAGCAATCGCCAGTTTTGACGTGGAATGCGGCGTAACGGAAGCGCTTGAAAAAATCACGGGCTATTTTTTTAAGCTGGACAACCACATTTCGCTGGCAAAAAAATGATGGGACGTTGAGGGCGCATTGCTCCCTCAAAAATAAGATATAAAGGGGAACTTATTATGGCAATTCAGTATTCGGGAGTTCGGGAAAGCAAGCCGGGGCGCGTGAACGACCTTGGTACGCAGAGCGTCCAGGCGGAAGAACAGTTCCGCAAGGGCTGCCTTAAGCGGGCTGACAGGTCATTTGCGCAGGGCCTGCAATGCCAGCAGATAAACAGCATGGCGGCACTCATGAGCCTTGAGGATTCGGTTTTTATAAGCCATTCACCGCAGGGTTGTGTGGGCTGCACCATTATGGCGGTGGACATGTTCCGCGTTGGACAGGCGCACCGTGGCGAAAAGCTGATAAAAAATCCGCGTATCATCGTTACCAACCTTGACCAGAAGAGCGTTGTGTTTGGTGGCGAGCAGAAGTTGCGCGAATCGGTAAAAAAAGCGGTGGAACGCTACAATCCCAAGCTGATTTTTGTGTACGCGTCCTGTGCGTCCGGAATCATTGGCGACGACATTGATTCCATCTGCGGCGATTTGGGCTTTGAGTACCCCGACACCACTATTGTTCCCATTCATTGCGAGGGCTTTAAGAGCAAGATTTGCGCGAGCGGCTTTGACGCGGCGTTCCTTGCCATAAACAAGTATATTCTTAAGAAAGAAAAGAAACCGACGCAGGCGAATCTTGTGAACCTTTTTGCGCCTACGACGGTAAGCTATGCCGACCAAAAGGAAATGGAACGGATGCTCTCGCTCATCGGTGCGGAGGTGAACTACATTCCGTTCTACAGCTCGCTTGAAAAAATCAAGCGCATTCCGCAGGCGGTTGCCTCCACCTCAATCTGCAAGGTTTTTGCCGACGAATTCATGAAGACTCTTGAGGAAGACTACGGAATTCCGTACTCGCATACTGTAATGCCTATCGGAATCCGCAACACCGACAAATGGTATCGTGGCATTGCCAAAGTCCTTGGCAAGGAAGCCGAGGTTGAAGAAATCATCGCGCGGGAGCATGAGCGCATTGAGCCGCTCGTTGCCAAAATCCGCGCAAAACTTGAAGGAAAGCGCGTGTTCATCTGCGGCGGAACGGGACGAAGTTTTGCGGCAGCGGCGCTCATCGACGACTTTGGCATGAAGCTTGTGGGCTTGGAAACCCCTACTTACGACGACGACGCGCAGGTTGACGTTGAGTATCTGAACGGAATCCACAAGGATTTTGTAATCGACATCGCTAACATGCAGCCCTTTGAACAGGTGAACCTTGTGAACAGGCTTAAGCCGGACGCGTTTATCGGCGTGCCGGACTGGGCGGCAAAACTTGGAATTCCGACCACCCACGTTCTTGACGGAAAACGCCCCACAATGGGCTACGACGGACTTTTATATCTTGGAAACAAAATCGCCGACCAGCTGAGCAATCCGGGCTTTAACAAAAAACTCGCGGCGCACGTAAATCTTCCGTATAAAGAATCTTGGTACGAAGAAGACGCTTTCAAATACATTGTGGGTGTGTAGGGGGCAAATATGTCATACGTAACAGAAAATCCGCGAGGCGGATGCGTGCTTTCAGGAATAAATTCAGTGCTTGCGGCAATCGACCGCGTGTGTCCTATTCTTCATTCAGGCCCGGGCTGCTGTATGCAGACCACGGCGGCAGAACAGGGGCAGAGCGGACACAAGCACGCCTGCTTCGTGAGCGGTGTTTCGCTTCCGTCCTCAAACATGCTTGAAAAGGAAGTTGTGTTTGGTGGCGTGAACAAGCTTCGCACCACAATAAAGGGCGCTACGGAAATCATCGATGCGGACGCATATTTTGTGCTTACCGGCTGTACGGCGGGAATCATTGGCGACGACATTGCAAGCGTTACCGATGAATTTGCAGATGAAGGCTACAAGGTGTACCCCATTGACACTCCGGGTTTTGCGGGCGACAGCAATCTTGGCTACGAGGTTGTGTGGAACACCTTCATCGACAAGGTCATTCAGCCGTCCGACCCGTCGCGCAAAAAGGCGAATCTTGTGAACATTTTTGGCATCGTTCCGTACCATGACCCATTCTGGGCTGGAACCCTTGAGGAGCTTGACCGCATTCTTTCAAAGCTGGGGCTACAGGTGAACACATTCTTTACCAAGCATCAGGGAATTGACGTGGTTGAGCATTGCTCTGATGCCGCGCTGAACATCATCGTAAACCCGTGGCTTTTTAAGGGACCTGCCGCAAAATTCGAGCAGAAATTCGGTGTTCCTTCAATCCGCTTTCCGTTCTTTCCTATTGGCGCTACGGACACAACCCGCTTTGTGCGCGAGGTTGCCGCCGCCCTAAAACTGGATTCCGCGCTTGTTGAGAAGGTCATCGCCGAGGAAGAGGACTACGTATACAGCTACCTCGCGCAGGCAATCGGCGCGCTCAGCTGGAAGCGCTTTGCCGTAGCTGGCGACGCGTCCAGCGCAGTGGCAATCACGCGCTACCTTGCCAACGACTACAGTTTTTCCCCGGTTCTGGTAATCGTTACAGAGCCAATCTTCCGCCCAGAAGACAAGGAGCGGATTATAAAGGAAATTTCTGAACTTGAGTACGCAAAGCCTCCGAAGGTGGTTTTTGCAAGCGACCAGTGGGAAATAAACCAGGCAATCAGAAACGAGCCGGAGGAAATCACGCTGCTTGTGGGCAGCACCAACGAAAAGGAAGTCGCGCTGGAAAAAGGAATCCAGTACATAAACGCAACGTTCCCGATGAACGAACGGCTTATCTTTAACCGCACCTACTGCGGCTACAAAGGAAGCCTTACCTTCACCGAGGATTTATACGACAACCTGTAAAAAATCGAAGTATTGGGCAAAACGCCCATTCAAAGGAGCAAAAAAATGAAAAAGACAATGATAAAAGCTGTTGTGCTGCTTGCGCTTGGCGCTGCATCTGTTTTCCTGACCTCTTGTAAGGAAAAAGAATTCGTATTCAAAATCGGAACGGCAAATTCCGGTTTGTGCGGTGCACCGCTCCACATAGGAATTGACCTTGGAATTTTTGAGGAGGAATTTGCAAAGGCTGGCTTGAAGTACGAGACGATTGAAATTGACATTCAGAAGGCAAGCGAGCTGTGCGTTGCAAAAAAAATCGACGCGTCGCTTGGACTTGCCGGAAGCCTTATTCCGCAGATGGACAACGGGCTTGAGGTAAGCTTCCTTACCGGCGTTCACACAGGATGCACAAAATTCTATGTGCGCGCTGACTCTCCGTACAAAACGGTTGCAGACCTTAAGGGGCAGACCGTCGGCTTCTGCGGCGTGCAGGATTCTTCCACAATCGCGTTCCAGCGAAAATTCTACGACTACGGCTTAAAGGCGTTCGGTGCGGATGCGGAATTCAAAATCGCCGTCTACAACATGCCTGACCTTCCTCTTGCATTGCAGAACGGTGCGGTTGAGGCAATCGGTCTGCATGACCCCATCGCGTACATTACGGAGCGCGATTACGGCGTCCGTAAGATTCTTGACACCACCGAGGACGAAAAGTTCAGCCAGGAATACTGCTGTCTTACGTTCGTTTCCAGCGAGGTTGCAAAAAAATACCCGGAGCATACAAAGGCATTCGTTCGCTCCGTGCTTAAGGCAAGTGCGTATGTAAAGGCGCATCCTGCGGAATCGGCAAAACTCCAGCTTGACTATGGTCAGATGTCGGGCGAGCTTGACCAGAACGCATATCTTCTTGGCACGTACAACTACACGCCGTCGGTAAATCTTGCAAAAAAAACATTGCATGATTCAATCTACCAGCTGAACGAGATGGGCGTACTGCAGAAGGTCAGCGATGAGGAAGCCTTTATTGCCGACCATTTCGTGCAGTTTGATGACGTTCCTGATTCCTACGTTTACAACGAGGACGGAACCTACACCGAAGCATTCATAGAAAAACTGTAGCCTGCCAATGCGGCATGGATATCTAAAAAACGAACGGAGTAAAAAATGAACGAACGACTTAAAAAAATCAGCGTGCTAGCCATGCCTTTTGCGGCAACCGCGCTTTCCTTTGTGCTGTATTTTGCGATTCCTGAGACAGGAAAGCAGAAAAAAATGCCGGCACCCTATTACATGTTCTTTTTGCTTGCGTTTGCCGTTATCCTTGCCGCGCTCCTTGTCTACGGCTTTGTAAAAAAGGAGGAAGGCAAGCGGCTGTACGCAAAACTGCCGCTTTTTTCCGGCATCATCGCTTTTCTTGCCGTGTTGAACACTATTGTCTGCAAGACGCGCCTGCTTCCGGTGCTGTACTTTCCGTCGCTTGACCGCGTGTGCGGTCTTTTGTGGCGCGAGCGGCTTTTTCTTTTGAAGAACCTGCTGTTTTCGATGGGGCTTCTTTCAGAAGGCTTTGTTTTTGGGCTTATCACCGGCTTTTTTTCTGGCTTGGCGCTGGGTTACAACCGCAAGGTGGGCTATTGGCTCAATCCTGTAACCAAATTCATAGGTCCAGTTCCCACCACCGCATGGATTCCCCTTGCGCTCAGCGTGTTCCCCACCACGCATGGTGCGAACGTCTTTTTGATTGCCTTTGCGGTGTGGTTTCCTGTTACGCTGATGACGGCAAGCGGCGTTCAGAGCGTAAGCAAGTTTTTTTTTGAGGTGAGCGAGACGCTTGGCGCAGACACGGCGTTCAAGGTGTTCCGCGTGGCGGTTCCGTCCAGCCTTCCGCAGATTTTTCTGGGGCTGTTCTACGGCATCGTTTCCTCATTTGCCACGCTCATGGCGGTAGAAATGAACGGCAATTCGCAGGGTATCGGCTGGTACATAAACTGGCAAAAATCCGTCATGCAATACGACGGAGTGTATGCGGGGCTCATAGTCATCGCCGTTCTCTGTTCCCTTATCCTTACGATTCTTTTTAAGGTGAGGGACAAAATTCTCATCTGGCAGAAAGGAGTGATAAGATGGTAGGAAACATAAACATTCACAACGTAACGAAAAATTTTGATGAGGTGAGGGTTCTGAACGACTTTTCCCTGAATATTGAGCCGGGAAGTTTTGTGTCGCTCATCGGACCGTCCGGCTGCGGAAAGTCGACCCTGCTGCGCATCGTGGGCGGACTTGAAAAACAGTTTGACGGCTCAGTTTTTCTTGACGGCGAAAAGGTTACCCGCGCCGGAAGCGACCGCGGCTTTGCGTTCCAAGGTTCAAACCTTTTTCCGTGGCTTACGGTAAAGAACAACATCGCCTTCGGCTTAAAGGCTCGCGGCATCTACAAGGACAGGAAGAACGATGTAACGGATATCATCAATCTGGTCGGTCTGAATGGCTTTGAGAATGCGTTTCCGCACCAAATTTCCGGCGGAATGCAGCAGCGTGCTTCCCTTGCCCGTGCGCTGGTAGGCCAC
>CAKZZR010000123.1 GCA_937885475.1 uncultured Treponema sp. | reverse complement strand
TGCCATGAATTAAGTATTTTAGAAAGTCGACTTGTTCGTTGACTTTTTATGGGAGTATATATGTCACGAGTATGGAATTTTAGTGCGGGACCGAGCTGCTTGCCGGAGGATGTTCTTAAGGAATGTGCCGCAGAGATGTTGGATTACAACGGAACTGGTCAGTCTGTAATGGAGATGAGCCACCGTTCAAAGGCTTACGAGCCGATTATTGAGGACGCTGAGGCTATGGTTCGCAAGCTGATGAAAGTTCCTGAGAACTACAAGGTTCTGTTCGTGCAGGGCGGTGGTTCAACTCAGTTTGCTATGGTTGCTCAGAACCTGGGAATCAAAAACAAGAAGGCCGCTTACATCGAAACTGGCGTTTGGGCAAAAAAGGCTGCCGCTGAAGCTAAGAAGCTTGGCATTGCCGTTGACGTAATCGCTTCAAGCAAGGACAAGAACTATTCTTACATTCCGCGCGTAGAAAAAATCACTGGCGATTACGATTACGCTTACATCTGCTTTAACAACACAATCATGGGAACTCACTACGAGTACATTCCGGATTGCGGCGACATTCCGCTTGTTGCTGATATTTCTTCTTGTGTCTTGAGCGAGGAACTGGATGTTTCTAAGTTCGGTTTGCTTTTTGCCGGCGCTCAGAAGAACTTGGCTCCTGCTGGCGTTACACTCGTAATTATCCGCGAGGACTTGATTCCGGAAGTTGACGCTTGTCTTCCTGGAACACCAACCATGCTTGCTTACAAAACACACGCTGACAACGGTTCTATGTACAATACTCCGCCTTGCTACACAATATACGTTCTTGGAAAGGTTTTGCACTGGATTGAAAAGAACGGCGGGGCAGCTGGAATCAACAAGCTGAACGTTGCAAAGGCTGACCTTCTTTACAATTATCTGGACAATAACGAGGGTAACTTCTACCATGCTACTGCAGAAAAGGGAAGCCGCTCTTTGATGAACGTTCCGTTCCTTACAAAGTATTCCACTGCTGAGACTGCCGCTGCAAGCAAAAAGGACGAGGCTGACCGCACCGACGCAGAAAAGTCCGCTCTTGCAAAAGAAAAGGAAATCAATGACATGTTCGTAAAAGAAGCCGCTGCCGCAGGCCTTGTAAACCTCAAAGGTCACCGCCTGGTAGGTGGTATGCGCGCTTCTATCTACAACGCAATGAGCATCGAAGGCGTAAAGGCGTTGGTAGACTTTATGAAGAAGTTTGCTAAGGAAAATGCGTAGATAGGAAGGGGAAAAGCATTTTTTGGTTGGATATTACAAGATGTGGTGTCCAGCCTTAAAATGCAAAACTATTATTTCGCCTAACGATATGTGTAAAAAAACTGTATGTGAGCTTTTTGCCGGAGTCGGTGGATTCCGTCTTGGACTTGAACATTCCTCAAAAGATTGGACTACTGTCTGGTTTTCGCAATGGGAGCCAGGAAAAAAGAATCAGTGGGCTCATGATTGCTATGTAAAGCACTTTGGCGATATAGATGAATATACAGGCATAGATATTTCTCTTGTAGATAAGGCTCATATTCCTGAGCATAATCTTTTGGTTGGCGGATTTCCTTGTCAGGATTATTCGGTTGCTCATTCGTTGAACGGAGAGAAAGGCATTGAGGGCAAAAAGGGCGTTCTTTGGTGGCAAATAAGAGATACTCTGATTGCAAAAAACACTCCTTTTGTCCTGCTTGAGAATGTAGACCGACTTTTAAAGTCTCCGTCAAAACAGCGTGGGCGTGATTTTGGAATAATTCTGGCTTGTTTTGCACAGCTTGGTTATTCAGTTGAATGGCGTGTAATAAACGCCGCCGATTATGGTGCTGCTCAAAGACGGCGCAGGACTTTTATTTTTGCATATTCAGATAAGACTAATTATGCAAAAAAGGTTTCGTCCGATGATTTTGCAGATGTTGTTGCACATAAGGGATTTTTTGCATCGGCTTTTCCTGCACTTTTGGAAGACGCTGGAAAGCTCTGTGATTTTGATTTTTCAGATGTACAAAAGGTTTCAGATTCATTTGAGTTTTCTTTTAAGAATGCTGGATTTATGCGCGGTGGAAAGATATACACAGCAGATGTAACGTCTGTTTCTGAAAATCCGATTCCCCTGAAAAATCTTATTGAGCAGGATGTGGACGAAGGTTTTTACATAACAAAATCACTTGAAAAATTCAAATATCTTAAGGGCGCAAAAAAAATAGAGCGCACGGCAAAGACAGGATTCAAATATACATTCAGCGAAGGACCTGTTGCTTTTCCGGATAGTCTTGAGCTTCCTGCACGCACGATGCTTACAAGCGAAGCGACTGTCAACAGAAGTACGCATGTCATAAAAGACCCTCAGACAAATAGGCTCAGGTTGATTACGCCCGTAGAGGCAGAAAGAATTCAAGGCTTTGAGGATGACTGGACTAATACTGGGATGCCTCAGAAATTCAGGTATTTTTGTATGGGAAACGCTCTTGTGGTGCCAATGGTAACCCGTATGGGGAACGTTCTTAACGGAATTTTTGACTCAGAATAAGGATTGGAGAGAAAGTATGGATAATTTGCTTTATGATGAGACAAACATTGAATCAATCGTTGAATATGCTCAGAGGCTTGAAAGTAAGACCATTGATTCTGTAAATAAGGAACAACATTCGTACGCAGGAATGTATCAAGATGTTCCTGAGAATAAAAAGATAGAAAATAAGAATAATAAGGGCTCTTTTGGAAATTATCTTGAGGAAGCATATTTTGGAAAAAAGAACGACAATAAATCTTTGGCTGATTTTCCTTTGGCAAATCTTGAGCTAAAGGCTTCTCCCCTGAAAACGCTTTCAAATTATGAAGTTCGTGTAAAAGAACGGCTCGTTCTGAATCATTTTACTTTTAATGATATTGATAAGGAAGTTTTTGAGACTTCACATTTTAAAGAAAAGAATGAGAATATCCTTCTAGTGTTTTATCACCATGATTCAAATTTATTACCAGGAGATTTACAGATTCAGCTTGCTGACTTGTGGCAGTGCATGAAGGAAGATGAAAGTCAGCTTAGGGCGGATTGGCAGATTATCGTGGATAAGGTTCATGCCGGCAGGGCACACGAAATTTCTGAGGGGGACACGCTTTATTTGGGTGCTTGCACAAAAGGTTCTACTGCGGCAACAAGCATGCAGGTTCAGCCGCATTCTGATATAAAGGCTCGTGGAAGAGCTTTATGCTTTAAATCCTGCTATATAAATCATATTTATCAGATTCTTGCACAGCGAAAAGAACACGGAAGAATTCTTGAGGATAGAATTCTTTCTGAAAACGAGACTTTTGAGCAGAAGATAAATTCTCTTTTTAATCCGTATCTTAAAAAAACGGCGGATGAAATTTGTGATTTGATAGGTGAGAATTACAATGTTGCGAATAAGAGTCGGTATGCAGATATAGCACGAAAAATTGTTGGTCTAAAAAAATCTGAGGACAACTTATACGAATTCAATGCTTCTGGAATTCAATTAAAAACAATTCGTGTGGAACCGAACGGAACTTCAATAGAGTCTCTTTCTTTTAAAAATGTGGATTTCTGTGGAATCCTAGAAGAGGATTGGGAAGAAAGTGATTTTTACAGTGCTATTACCAGCAAATTTATTTTCGTCCTTTTTAAGCATGACACAAAAGATTCTGAGTATTATTTGGACAGAGTTGTGTTCTGGCAGATTCCAGAAAGCGACTATCAGATTTTTAAGGATGTATGGGAAGATACAAAGACAAAAATACAGCATGGTGATTATGAGCATTTTATAAAAATGTCTGAAAATCATGTTTCGCATATTCGCCCTAAGGGTAAAAATGCAAAGGATTTGATGTATACGCCTCACGGCACATTTGAAAAGAAAAAATGCTTTTGGATAAATCAGGAGTATATTCAGAAAAATGTACTAAATCAGATTTATGGAAAGGCATGATATCAAAAACCATAAAACAATTATAAAGGAGTAATGATATATGTCATTTAAAATTCAAACGTTGAACAAAATTGCGGCTTGTGGGCTGGATCAGCTGGACCGCGATAATTATGAGATTGCTTCGGAGATTAATAATCCGGATGCTATTTTGGTGCGCTCGGCTGACATGCACAGTATGGCTTTGAGCGAAAATGTTAAGGCTGTGGCTCGTGCGGGAGCTGGTGTGAACAATATTCCTATTCCGGAGCTTACAGAAAAGGGCGTTGTTGTATTCAACACTCCTGGTGCTAACGCTAACGCCGTTAAGGAGCTTGTAATCCTTGGGCTTTTGCTTAGTAGCCGTCCTGTAATTGCGGCTAATGCCTGGGCTAACGGCTTGGCTGGCAAGGGAGACGAGATTCCTGATTTGGCAGAGAAGGGTAAGAGTCAGTTTGTGGGTCCTGAGCTTAAGGGTAAGACTCTTGGCGTTATCGGTCTTGGTGCTATCGGTGCCATGGTTGCAAACACTGCCATCAAGCTTGGAATGAACGTAATTGGTTACGACCCGTTCCTTTCTATCAATGCGGCTTGGAGCCTTGACCACAACGTTCAGCACTCTGAGACTCTTGAGAACATCTACAAGAATTGCGACTACATCACGATTCACGTTCCGCAGACAAACGACACAAAGGGAATGATTAACGCAAGCACCCTCAAATTGATGAAGGACGGCGTTCGCATCTTGAACATTGCCCGCGGCGGTCTTGTGAACAACGCTGATATGCTTGACGCTATCAACAGCGGAAAGGTTGCTTGCCTTGTGACTGACTTTGCAAGCGAGGAGCTTTTGAACCAGAAGGGCGTTATCGTTCTTCCGCACCTTGGAGCCAGCACCCCTGAAGCCGAGGACAACTGCGCCGTAATGGCAGCAAAAGAGCTTAAGGACTTTTTGGAGAACGGCAACATTGTGAACAGCGTGAACTTCCCTAAGACTGTTACAGAAAATCCTATTCCTGCCGGCGGAACTCGTCTTTGCATCAGCCACAAGAATATTCCTGACACAATCAGCAAGTTCACCACGATTCTTGGCGAGGCAAAGCTGAACATAGCGGGAATGATTAACCAGGCGCGCGGCGACGTTGCCTACAACCTTATCGACGTGGACGGAAAGGTCGGCGACGACATCATCGCAAAGCTTTCTGCCTGCGAGAGCGTTACAGGCGTTCGCGCGATTTACGCATAAAGGCTATATTCTGGGCATTTTTGACTTAGGAGAAAAGTAAAAATGTTTTTAGTCCGGTCTGCATCTGGGGACTTTTGCAGGCCGGGCTTTTTTTTTATTCGTGCCGAGGGGGTTATTCTGCGGCTTCCGTTATGGTGTCAAGATGGTACAGCTCCACGCCGTCTCCAAAGTTGAACGTTATCTCGCCGCCGATTACGTCTGCAATGACCGTGCCGCCGTGGCTCAGTTTGCCAAACAGCACTTCGTCAACAAGCGGATTTGCGATTTTGTCCTCAACGGTACGGGTAAGGTTCCGCGCGCCCATTGAGCGCGAATAGCCTTCCTCCAAAAGGAATTCCTCGCAACGTTCCGTAACGAACAGGCGTATTTTTTTTGCGGAAAGACGGGATGCAAGCTTTTTCCATTCCTTTCGCACCACGTCAAGCACGATGTTCTTTTCCAAATGTGCAAACGGAATGACGGCATCCAGCCGGTTTCTGAATTCTGGTGAGAATTCCTTTTCAACCGCTTCCTTCAGCTCAAGGTTTTCGGCGCGAGTGCTGCTGGAATCCTCCGCAAAATCAAAGCCGAGTGCCGGGCGTTCAAGGTCCCTCGCCCCCGCATTGCTCGTCATGATTATGATGCAGTTGCGGAAGTCCGCCTTGCGTCCCTGATTGTCCGTCAAAAATCCGTAGTCCAGCACCTGAAGGAATACATTGTATATGTCCTGATGCGCTTTTTCTATCTCGTCAAACAGAATGACGGAATGCGGATTCTTGCGTACGTCGTCCGTCAAAAGTCCGCCAGACTCGTACCCCACGTATCCTGCGGGCGAACCTATAAGGCGGCTTACTGTGTGCCGCTCCTGATATTCGCTCATGTCGTAACGCAAAAGCGGAATTCCAAGCTCTGCGGCAAGACTGCGCGCAAGCTCCGTTTTTCCAACGCCGGTTGGTCCCACAAACAAAAAACTTGCGTCCGGTTTTTCGGGGTTCTTCAAGCCCGCTCGTGATTTTTTGACTGCCTTTGCAACGGCTTCCACCGCGCTGTCCTGACCAAAAATCTGCGACTTCAGTTTTTGTTCCAGTTTTGCAAGCGTGTCGCGTTCCCCGCCGTTAAGCGACTCAAGCGGAACATGCGCCATTTTTGAGACGACCTTTTTAATGGTAGAAACGCTTACAACGGCGGTTTCGTGGTGGGAGGAGTCTCCCTCAAAACCTCCGTTCTTTTTTATTTTTGCAAGCGAGCCGGCTTCGTCAATGATGTCTATGGCCTTGTCCGGCAAGCGGCGGTCTGCCAAAAACTGCACGGAAAGATCCACAGCCGCTTCAACGGCGGACTTCTGAAACTTAACGTTATGGAAGCTTTCGTAACGGTCCAAAAGCCCGCTCACAATCTTTAGCGTTTCGTCCTTTGAAGGTTCTGCGATGTCTATTTTTTGGAAGCGGCGTAAAAGCGCCCTGTCTTTTTCAAAATGCTTGGAAAATTCCTCGAACGTGGTGGAGCCGATTACGCGCAGCTTTCCGGTGGAAAGCACCGGTTTTAAAAGGTTTGCCGCATCCGTGCTGGAATTTCCGTTGGTTCCCGCGCCCATAATCATGTGAATCTCATCAATAAAAAGAATCGCTTTTTTCTTGCGAGTCAGCTCGTCAATTACGGCGTGAATGCGCTCCTCAAAATCTCCGCGGAACTTTGAGCCGGCAAGCAGCAGCCCCAAATCCAATGAATAAATTCGGCTCTGCTTAAGCTCCTCCGGCACGCGCCCTTGTACGATTCGCTGCGCCAGCCCCTGCGTAACGGCGGTTTTGCCTACGCCAGCATCGCCCACGTGCAAGGGGTTGTTCTTTACGCGGCGGCATAAAACCTGGATTGTCCGCTCCAGTTCGTCCTGCCGCCCGATAAGCGCGTCGTATTCGCCGTGCTGCGCCGCCTCGGTCATGTCGGTAGTAAAGCGTTCCAGCGCGCTCTTTTTGCTTGCCCCCGTGCTCTGAAAATTCGCCTGCGCCGCCTCTTGGTTTGCGGCGTTGTTTTCTTCGGTAAGGCGGCGGAATCTCGTAATCGATTCCAAGAGCGAGATGCGGTCAATGCCGCTTAGCTGCATGTAGTACGCGCAGTAATTTTTCTTTTCGTCAAGCATGCTCACCAGAACGTCCGTTATGTCAACCACCGTCCTGTCGCTGGAAACACAGTGGAACACCGCCCTGTTCATTACGGACTGAAAGCCCAGCGTTTCAAGCGGCGGCTTGGTGCGGTCGGCGTTTTCTGCCAGGCACGGCACCTTCGATTCAAGGTAGAATTTTATGTCGTCCTTAAGCTTTTCAATGTTCGCACCGCTTGCGTTCAAAAGCTGGCAGACCAAGTCCGTTTCCAGCGCAGAAAACAAAAGGTGCTCCGGCGTAATGAATTCGTGGTCTGCTTTTTTTGCGATAATCAGCGCTTCCGAAAGAATTTTTCCTAAAATCGTGCTTATTTTCATTCTTTTTCTACCTCGACTTTCAAGGGGTAACCGCTTTTTCGCGCGCGGCTGGTCGCCATGTTTGCTCTGGTTACGGCAATGTCATACGTGTAAACGCCCACAACCGCTTTTCCGGCGCGGTGAACAAGCTCCATAAGGGCTTCTGCGTCGCTCTGCGTCTTGTGAAAAATCGAAATCAGAATCTCAACCACAAATTCTTTTGTGGTAAAGTCATCATTATAGAAGACAACGCTGCATTCCGGGGGAATTTCTAAGGAAAAATCCTCCGCAACGTCAGAATTCTGTCTGTTCTCAACTGCTGTATTTGCCATATTTAAAATATACCACAATTTGCGCTATACTCCAAATATATGGCAAAAAAGAATTTTCTATCCAAAATACGAATCACCTACAACGCGCCGGTTACGCTGACCTTTGCCTTGGTCGCCGCCGCCGTTTTGATTGCAGACGGATTTTCGGGGAACAAAATCATTCCGCTGCTCTTTACTGCGCCCGGCAACAGCGCAAGCTCCGTTCCCTTTAACAGCGCGTTTCTGCCTGACTATCTCAAGCTTTTGCTTCACGTGTTCGGGCATTCCGACTGGAACCATTTTCTTTCAAACATGGCATTCATCCTGCTGCTCGGCCCCGTCATAGAGGAACGCTACGGTTCGCCGGTGCTCGTGGTCATGATGTCCGTAACTTCGCTCGTTACAGGCGTGCTTAACGCATGCTTCAGCCCGGTGGCGCTGGTCGGCTCAAGCGACATCGCGTTCATGATGATTCTGCTTGCCTCGTTCACGTCCATCTCAAAAAGCCAGATTCCGCTTTCGTTCATACTTATCCTTGTGCTGTACATCGGACGCGAAATCCTTGGCACCGGTGAAAAGCAGAACATCTCAACCTTGGCACACATTGCGGGTGGCTTATGCGGAAGCCTTTTTGCGTTTTTGGCAACGCCGCGCCCCAAGGCAACTGCAAAGTCCGGCGAGGACGCAAAAAAAACGGCGGCGCGAAAGCGGCTTGAGGAAATTGACAGCCAGAGCCCGCGTTTTGCGCGCTCAAGTCGTGGTTCTGGCAAAACGCGCGACGATGATGACGACACCACCGTTGTCGGTTCAATTGAACTTTAGGCGCGAATACGCTAAGATAAAGCCATGAATGCGATTATTACAGTAGTAGGAAGCGACAAAGTAGGAATCATAGCGAGCGTAAGCTCATTCCTTGCAGAGCATAAAATCAACATTGCCGACATCACGCAGACAATTCTTTCTGGCAATTTTGTCATGATGATGATGGTCAGTTTTGAGAACGCCGATCTGGACATTGACGGACTTCGCAGCGCACTTTCTAAAAAAGCCGCCGAAATGGACGTCGAAATCAACGTTATGGCAGAAAAAGTGTTTACTGCAATGCACCGCATCTAGCACAAACGCGAACAATCAATCAGTCTCAGAGAACGGGTTTATTTTCATGAAGTGAAAATTTTGTGAAAAATAACCCGTTTTTTGTTATGCCCCCTGTTTTTATTCAACAATGAACCCGTGTTTCGGAAAGGGAATTTTCGTAGGAAGCGGGTACATTGAATGAGTGATAATGCCGAAGGTGCCTCAAAGGGGGCGGGTAACGGATTTTGGATTCGTGCAGTAGACGAGATGAAATATCAGGGGCTTACGTGCCGCCAGCTTGCACAGATGGCAGGCTGCGACGAAACAACGATTCGTTCTGGCTTAAAGCAGGACAGTATGCCGCAGGCAGAGCTTGCCGTAAAAATTGCTCATGCGCTTAACCGTCCTGCAGAATACCTTATAACCGGAAAGAACAAAGAAGGCGGCTCTCCGTATAAAATAAAGCGCGCAAAAGCGTCGGTGCAGCGTCTTTCTGACTATTCAGACGTTGTTGATTCCTTGAATTCCATTCCGCCGGGAGTGCGTACGCCCATTCTTTCCATGATAAAAGAAATCGAAGTGCCGTATTCGCAGAGCAAGGAATGATGATGAAAAGGAACATGACTTTTGCAGTTGCCATTGTTGATACGATTTATCACACATATTCAAATAATTGTGAAAATTTTCTTAAAAATTCGCAATTTCCTCAATTTTTCTTCAAAATAAATTTATGAATTTTTGGGAAAGAGTTGATCTGCTGCTAGAACTGAATAATATAGCGCGAAAAGTCATTGCGCTCGAATTGAATTTTGACGTTTCAAACATCGCAAAAGGAAAACGCATCGGCGGTACTCCGCGTGCCGACCTTGCCCTTCAGATTGCGGACTATTTGGGAGTCTCTTTGGAAAGCCTTGTCTTTGGCTTTGAATCCGAGCCGGACGATATGCCAAAGTACCGTAATTACGCCGAAACAATCAGCGTGCTGGACTCCCTGCCAGAAGCCCATCGGCTTTCAATCATTCATTTTATAAATGAAACCGGTGAATATTACCGCAAGACCGTTGCCGCTTCACAGCCTGCCGGCGACAAAACTTCTGAACAAGACGCGCCCAAAGCCTCTGAGCGCTAGGGTGTGCGCGTCCGAGCGGTTCTTGCAGCAGAATTCATGATTTTTTGTTTTTTTCTCTAAAAAGATTGCCGTTTTATGCTCTTGTTGCGGTTTAAAAAGGCATGGGGTTTCTAATAAGTTCTGTACGTACTTTGTTAGACATCTCAAATGTTTTTTTACGAGGAAAAATGATGTTCATGCGAAAAAATGCCAGCAGGGGGCGCTCGTTACGTGATAGGCTGAACGTTATACTTGTGGAACTGCCGAAATTCCGGGATGAGCTGGGTGCGCCGTTGCCGTCGCCGGAAACATTGACAAGCCGGGAAAGATGGGCTAAGTTCTTTTTGTACGAGGGCGACGAGAATAAGGCGGGCTACGTGCAAAAACTGGTTAATTCGGAGACAGGCATTATGAGAGCAAAAAAGGTGTTAAGCCGATTAAGCATAACGGATTTGATTTGGTTTAAAATAAATGCCTATTATGATGCCAAGTCCGACTGGATAACTGCCGCTGATTTTGGAATTTCGCCCGATTTGTTGCGTTAAGAAAGAACGCATTCTTCGCAAATCAATCAAAAACAAACTGTATTCTCTTAAAACGATTCTTCTACCAAAAAATTACAAGATTTTTCAAAAAATTTGTTTGACAAGAAGTATTATCGGGTTATACTGAAATGGTACACTCAAGAATCTAATGCCCTTACTGTCGGTTTTTGATTTTTTTCGTTGTAGAAACAGTAGTTTACTTACTATAACGGATAATCTGTCGACCAGCGGAAAAAGGGGGTTGGGTTCCTG
>CAKZZR010000122.1 GCA_937885475.1 uncultured Treponema sp. | reverse complement strand
GGCGGCTCCTTGTTTGCGACCGAGGAGATTTGTGCACGTACGGTCGGATCTCCTGGTGGTGGAACGACGACCGTTCTTTCCGTTGGCGTTGACCCGCGTGCAAAGAAAAAACTGGATGAGCTTCAGTCTGCGCAGAGCGACCTTGTAAAGGAGCTTGAGAACATCGAACTTGACATTCAGACGCTTGAGAATCAGAAAAAGTACCGCAAGAGCCTTCCGAAGGACAAGAAAGAAAATCTGCAGAAGATGACGGCAAAGCGCGACGAGATTCTGAATACCAGCGACGACATGAACAAGGAGATTGAATCTCTTCAGGCTCACTTGCGCGAGCTTAAGGCTGTGGGCAAGGTGAAGGTTGAGGGAACGACCTACGCCGGAACAAAAATTTACGTGCGCGATGTGCTTGATGAGGTTCTGAATGAGGTTACCGGCTGTACCTTCTATTATGAGAGCGCGTTCGCAAAGCGTGGAAAGTACGAGCCGCCGGCATTGGACGTAACGAAGGGACCGGAAGGATACAACTGATGGGTGTGCAGCCGATTGATCTTCAGACGATGTATTCTCAGATGTCGAATCTTGCAAAGCAGGTCGCGCATTCTGAGCAGGGCATTCAGCTTGCAAAGTCCATGCAGCAGATTGATGTCGTAAAAGCCGACACGGAGCAGACAAAGAAGGTTCAGCAGGCGGGAGAGGATGCAAAATCTGCCACGGTCAATCAGAATGGCTCCGGCGGACAATCCTATCCCAGGGGAAAAAAGAAGGATTCCGGTGGCGAGCATGACGCGGAGCCTGGCGAGAATCCCGATAAATTCCGTCTGAAAGAATCCTATCTTGGGCAGCATATTGATATTACGAGGTAAAGCTGGTGTTTTTTATCATTTCACTTTCTCTTATCAATCTTATCTTGTGGTTTGTCTTTCTGTATAAATTCAAAAAACTGTTTACGACGGAGGACATAATCAGCTCCTCAAAGTCCGAGCTGGATAAAATCATTTCTGACGTGAACCGCAACGTTGACCGCAATGTTACCGTCATTGACGATGCCATCGCGCGGCTTAGGCAACTGAATGCCGAGACTGAGAAAAAAATCAAGCTGCTTGCGGACTTGAACGCAAAGACAGAGGCCTTGCCTGAGTTCAAAAGCCGGGTTTCTGATTCCGTGCGACGGACGAACCCTCTTGGAAAGTCCGTTGAGAAGGCATATGCGCGTAACCGCGTGAGTCCTCACAAAAGGGGCGTGGAGCCTGATACTGCCGTATTCATAACTCCTGCTGGCGAAACCAAGGCTGTGCAGGATGCACAGCAGCAGACATTGTTTGACGAGCAGGGAGCCGTTTCTCAGATAAAGACTACGGCAGAGGTTATGATGACGGAAGGTGGCGCCTCCTATGCCGAAATCCCGGTGATGTCGCCCAAAGTGTATGCTTCTGAGACTCCTGTGACGGTGCAGGCTGACGATTTGAAGTCAAGAATTCTTTTGCTGTTTGACAGAGGACGCTCTATTGAGGACATTGCCGCGGAGCTTTCCTGTTCGACGACGGAAGTTCAGTTTGCGCTCACATTGGAAAACCGCCTGTAGCAAAAGTCCTTCGTTCATTGAGTAAATCGGACTATTTCTGTAGAATGAATATATGAATATGGAAGCTTTCATTCTTGGGTGCGGAGGCATGATGCCGCTTCCGTACCGTCATCTGACTTCGGTGCTGCTTCGACGCGACGGGGACTTGTTTTTATTTGACGGCGGCGAAGGAACTCAGGTATCCCTTAAGCGCCTTAACTTAAAATGGAAAAAAATAAATGCAATTTTTGTTTCTCATACACATGCAGATCATGTAACCGGACTTCCGGGTATTCTCATGCTTTCTGCACAGGTTGACCGTTCTGAGCCGTTGTACATATACGGCCCGCCAAAAATTGCTGAATACATAGAGACCAGCCGCAAGGTGCTGGACATGTACATAAATTATCCTATCATCGTAAAGGAAATTACGGCTCCCTGCGTCGTTCATCAGGGCGAGGATTTTTATATCCGCTGCTTTCCGCTCGATCATACAAAGACCTGTGTGGGCTACACGCTTGAGGAGCTTGACCGCCCCGGCGAATTCAATCCTGAGAGGGCGCTTTCGTTAGGAGTTCCACGCGGTCCCTTGTGGGGTAAGCTTCAGAAAGGCGAGAGCGTTGAGGGTGCGAATGGAACGCTTGTACGGCCGCAGGATGTCATGGGCGACAAGCGGAGCGGCAGGAAGTTCAGTTTTGTGACGGATACGCTGTACAAGAAGTCCATTGCAAACGAGGTCCGTGGCTCTGATTTGCTTATCTGCGAGGGAATGTTTGAGGATGCCCTTATCGATCAGGCGAACGAAAAAAAGCACATGACGGCAAGTCAGGCGGCTACCATTGCCCGCGATGCGAACGTAAAGCGCATGTGCATGATTCACTATTCGCCGCGATACACGGACAAGGAGCTTCCTAAACTGCTGGAAGAAGCGCGACAAATTTTTCCTGCGGCGGAGCTTTCCAGAGACAGAATGCACATCGAGATTCCTTATGAAGACTAGCCTATGATAGAATTTGTCGGTTTTTCTAAAAAATATAACGGTGCGCGGGACTTTTCCGTTCAGAATGTGAACCTTACGGCGCGGCGCGGATGCATCACCGGGCTTTTGGGCGTGAACGGTGCCGGAAAATCCACGCTTCTTAAGGCTGTGTGTGCCCTTCATTATGCCACGGAAGGCAACGTGCTTGTGTCTGGTGACGACGAGGGCTCTCCTGTTGACGTGCAGAAAAATCCTCATGCGGCACTGCAGCTTGTTGGCTACATGCCGGAGGATGCGTCCCTGCCGGAAAATCTGTATGCGGCGGAATATCTGTATGGCGTTCTGGGCATGGCACGACCAAGCTTTACTGAGGACGAAAAAATGAACCGCGTTCGCGAAGTCTTAAGGGAATGCTTGATACAGGATGCGTCAGAAAAAAAAATACGCGCGCTTTCAAAGGGCTATAGGCAGCGAGTGCTTTTGTGTGCGGCTCTTGTCGCGGAGCCTGGCAATGTGATTTTGGACGAGCCGACAAACGGTCTTGATCCCGCTCAGATAATTCAGTTTCGGAGCATCGTAAAAAAAATTGCTGAGACGCGGACGGTGCTGCTTTCCACTCACATAATGCAGGAGGTTGAGGCGCTCTGCTCGCAGATTTACATCCTGCATGAAAGGACGATTGCTGCCGCTGGCTCTCCGGCTTTTCTCAAGGCGCAGTTTGGCGCAGATTCCATAGAAAACGTGTTCCTTAAGGTGTCCACATGAAGTCCGTTCTGAAATTCAAATTGTATATGGCGCTCGTGCAACCTCTTTTTTATGCGACGGCGTTTTTTTTCAATCTGGTGAGCGCGCTGCATTTTTTTTATGCAAAGAACTTTTTTGGGGGAGGCGGCTCCTCGGACTTGTACGGATTTTTTACGTTCCTTCCGGTGCTGGCGGTGGTTGCCATACCTGTCTTGCAGCGCGGAATGACTGCGACGGGAACTGAGACTCCGGTTTTTCTTGCTCCTCTAAGTCCGCTAAAAAAAATCCTTTCCGATTATCTTGCGCTTTTCATTCAGACGGTGCTGATGACCCTTCCGCAGTTTTTGCTTCCTTTGTGCGTGAACCTCTTTGGAGCCGTAGATTCGGGACAGGCGCTGTGCGGCTTTTTCATGCTGTTCCTGTATTTTTCTGCGGCATCGGCGCTTGCAGTTCTTTTTTCCGTTCTGATTGAGAGCGAGATGGTCGCGCTTTTATGCACGGTGCTGGCATTGGCGCTCAGCTGTGCGGCGAATCTGTTCGTGATATATGCGGCCGGACTTCCGCTTCTTGAGCGGCTTTTGAAGGCTTTTTCCTTTTTGTGGCATTTTGAGTCCGCAGGAAAGGGCATTTTTGACAGCCGCGATGCCGTTTTTTTTGTGCTTGCGACGGCGTTTTTTTGTGCGGCGGCATTTTTTGTTTCTGAACGGAAGAAGGGCGCGTTGCTTTGTGGCAGGGCGCGGCGTCGCTTTTATGCCGCCTGCGTGATTTTTGTGCTTTTTGCGTTGGATTTTTCACGGCTGTACGTGCGCCATGATGTTTCCCTGTATCAGCGGACCTCTGTTTCATCGTATTCAAGGAATCTGCTTCGTTTTGCGGAAGGCGAGCTTAAGATTACATATTTTAAAAGCGGAATACTTTCTGCGGTGTATCCGCAGGCACGGGAAGTCAGCGATTTTTTGCATGAATTTGCCTCGTCTGTGTCAGGGCGTGTGATTTACAGCGAGGTGGACGCTGAGCAGTCAGAGTCGCTCCGTACTGCAATGCAGAACTACGGCATAACCGGACGGGAATTCAGGACGGTCGGCAAAAACCGCACGGAATACGTGACGGTCTATTCCTCGGTCATCATTGAGTATCAGGGAAGCTGGGATGTCATTCCGTTCATTCTGTCGTCAAATTCACTGGAATACGACCTGGACATACGAATCCTAAGCCTGCTTGGGCAAAAGCGTCGTGTGGTCAACGTGCTGTGCGGAAACGCCCGCTCTCTTACGGACGATTATTCCTATGTGGTGCCGTGGCTCAATTCCCAGGGCTTTGTGGTGAACGAGCTTCGTTTGGATTCCGCGCTTCGTTCGCAGCTTGAGGCAGACGGAATGCTTGTGGTGCTTGGAAGCCGGCTTTTGACGGAGGAGCAGTGCGCGGCGATTGATGAATTTCTTGAGCGAGGGGGCGTGGTTTTTGCCGCCGCCTCGCCGTATTCCATTGACATAGAAAATTCCTGGGCGGTTACCGAGGATGCTGAACAGCCGTTCATACGTTTTCTTGAAAGGCATGGGCTTTCGTTCACCGGAAACCTGGTGTCGGACATTTCCTGCGCGCGAATTCTTATGCAGAGCGACGGTGAGAACGGGGATGCCTCGGGTGCTGTTTCCCGGCAGATAAATTACCCGGAATGGATTTCCGTGCTTCCTCAGCAGAATTCCCAGCAGGGAGTCGTAGTTTTCTGGCCTGCGGAAATTGCAGGGGATGAGAAAATTGAACCGGTTCTATTTTCGTCTCCGGCAGCATGGCTTGAGAAACCGGATTTTGACGCGCCGGAATCTTTGTTCGTTACGAATCCTTTCTATGTGGAAAAGCGGATGGGGGGGATAGAAAAGAAAGCCGTTCCTCTTGCGTTCCGTTCGGGAGCGCTGCTTTTGATTCCTGACCAATATTTCGTTCACAGTCTGACGCTGGGCTATATAGGAGGTTCTTCGGGCGACTATCGGAATCTTGACTTTCTGGTGAATGCGCTGCTGCGTCTTTCCGACGAGAATGAACTTTCCGAACTTCAGCAAAAGGCGGGGCTTTCTGTGAACCGCTCGCTCTTTAAGGTCTATGACGATGACGCGTTCCGTTCTGCCCGGCGACGGACGCTTTTCTGCATGTTCATTTTTGTTCCGCTCTGCATAGGGCTCTGCTATGCGGGCATTGCTTTTAGGAGAAAATCTCGATGGGAAAAATGTTGAACCGCCTGCGCCTTGGCGTTGACGCTGTGCTTGGTCTTTTGATTGCGTTGCTTGCCGTACTCCTTGTTTTTTCTGTGGTGCGGGAAAAGGGAATAAGGGAGGAGCCTTTTATTCGGACGGCATTTTTGAATCCTTCAAAAAATGCAGCGCCAAAGGAAATTATACTTCGCTCAAATGAAGGCGAAGGTATACATTTAACCTATTCTTATGACGTGTGGATAGGCGAGTGCAACGGATTTGTCTTTCCGGTTGAGCAGAAGCAGGTTGAAAAACTGGTAGAAACGCTTAAATCTGTTAGGAAGATGTATAAAAAAATAGACGAAGTGGATAAGAAAATTGCACATATTGATTCTTTTTTACCTCTTTTTTTTCTTTCATATACACTTTCTGACGGTACGACGGGAGCTCTTCATTTTTATCAGCAGGATTTTTCTAAGACGATGCGCTTTGTTTCTGTGAATGATGACGAAGCGGTATACGCGACGCTTGATGACATGGGCGCGTTTTTGCACGCGGAAGCGCGCTTCTGGTACGATCCATTCATTGCGCCACATGCCTTGCGCTCGGATTCTGCGCTTTTAACGCGTGCGGTGCTTGCAGAAGGGGGGCAGCGCTTTTTTTTAAGCGATGATGTCCACGGCGCAATTAGGCTTCAGAAGCTCTCTGAACTGCGGCATGGCTCTCTGGTTTCTGTGCCAGGGCAGGCGGCGCAGGAATCCCCTCGGCTTACCCTTGCATACGAGGACGGCTTTTCTTATTCTGTTCTGATACATCTTCTCGATGACGGCGATGCGGTTTTTGTATACGATGCGGGCGAGCCTTGGAATTTCGCGGTTTCCGTAAGCGCGTGGACGTACCGTTCCTTCCGCTCCCTGTTTGACTGATTCGTGCGGAGGGTTACATACCCTGATGCTTGCAATGCGGTTCTTTCATTCGAGACGTTCTGCATTGTCCGCTTCACTTACAGCCTGACAAAATCACAAGGTTCACCATGTTATACAAAAAGTGCGCCAGTGAAGGAAAGGCAAGGCTCTTCGTCCGTAAAAGGCACGCCGTAAGGATGCCGTGTGCAAAAATTGCGTTAAGAACGGCGAGTGCGCCAAGATAGCGGTGCGAGAGCGCAAACAGAATTCCTGAGACTGTGATGGCAGAAAGCATCGCCGCTTTTTTTGTCCGCTCTGTAAGGGCTTTTTGCCGGGTTATTGCCGCATTAATCAAAATTTCCTTTAAACACAACGGAACGAATGCCCGGAAGAGAAGTTCCTCAAAGCTTGCCGCGCTTAAAAAAGTGAGCACGCAGAAAAAAAATGCCGGCACATCCTGCGGAAGCCGCACGACCGCCACATTTTTTGCCTGCGGAAGAAAACGGCTTCCCGCCCATTGGAGCGCCCCAGCAACAATCATAAGGGCGCAGAGCGAAAGAAGCGCGATTCCTGCGTTTTTCCATGAACCTCTGATTTTGTATTCTTGTGCAGGAGCTGCCGTAATCCTGTGGCATGCATACAGGAAAAGTCCCGAAAGCAGAGCGGCCGTCAGCTGTTCCTTCGGAAAGCTCCAGTTGCAGAAAATATCGTCCGGAGCGCTCGTCCGGCAGAGCATTGGGAGCAAAAAGAGAAAAAAAACAGCAGAAAAGAGCGCTATTTGCAAAAATATGTAATGTTTTTTCATATTTATTATGGTATTATAGTATACGGAGATAAAATTGTATACGAAATGCATTTAGTGATCCCCTTGCTCATCGCTGCGGCGGTGCTTGCCGGACTCGGAAAGATATACAGCCTCTACAAAGTGAAGATAAGCTTTTTTCTTCGCGGGTATGACGAGGGATTTCATTCCTCGGAACTTGCCTTGCTGTGGAAAACGGCGGAAATATGCAATCTTACTGACCCGGTGGCGCTTTTTTATTCAATGCCGTCGCTTACAAAATGCATCGGAACGATAAAATCCCGGGCAGAATCGGAAGGCTCCATCTCCACGGAAAAAAATCAGCGGTTGCTTACAAAGCTGTATGCCTTCAGGAATAAGATTGAGAAGGATGCCGACAAAAAGCGCGGGCTTGACTCCACCCGCTCTCTTGCCGCGCATCAGAAACTCAGGATAATTCTTCCGGGAAAGGGCGTGTTCTCGTCCGAGCTGATGAACAACGGCAAATTGCTTACAATCCGCGTTCCCACGCAGAAGGGGCAGATTACGATTGACGGCAAATCCTGGGTCGGGCAGTCCGTGAGCGTCTATTTGTGGCGCACAGGGGATGCACGCTATGTGTTTGACACGACGGTTTCTGGCGAGGGGCTGTTTCTTGGAAAGCCCTCCCTGTTCCTTGAGCATTCCATGAACCTCGTTCGCACGCAGAAGCGCAATGCCATCCGGGCAAAATGCCACATCATGGCAGATTTATATATTCTGAAAGAAAAGGACATCGACTATAAGATTGTTGAGTCAAAGTCGGGGCTGAAATGTCTTTTGGAGGATATTTCTGAAAGCGGCGCGCTCATACGCATCGGTGGAAAGGGCGTTCCTAACGTGCAGATAAAGCTTCAGTTTCAGGTGGACAGCCGTCTTGTTGTCATGTTCGGCATTGTGCGCACGGTGGAATACAACGCGGAGCTTAAGCAGTCGCGGTTGCATTTTGAATGCATCCATATTGACCCGGTCATGCGGAATATCGTTCTGAGCTATGTCTACAATATCCTTCCAGAAAAGGAGAAGGAGATTTTTGAGGCGATTGCCCAGAGCGAGAGTGATGCCGAGGATATTGTCATTCCTAAGGACGAGCTTGCCGGTACGGAAGACGGCGTGGACATTCCAAAGCAGACTGCTTTTCCTAAGCCGCGCTCTGCGGTCGATGTGCTTTCCTCTCAGATTCTTGATACGGACGATGTGATTTCCTCTTCCGCAAATGAATCTGCGGCAGCGACGATGGAAAAGGAATTTGAGGAGACAGTTGTCCCCGACACAAAAACAGATGTATTATTGTAGCTCATTTGGTAAAAAAGGTGATATATGAAAAGAATTTCGGCAATTTTTGTATGTGCTCTGGTAGGCGCTCCAGCGCTGTTTTCCTTGGGAAGCAAGAATCAGCGGCGCTTTGTGAGCGGAAACATCGCGGACAAGACGGAGGCCGTTAAGGAAGCCTCCGAGGTGGAGAAGGTTGACCTTGCGAAGGCAGCCCTTGAATTTTCCACGAATTACAAGGAAATTTTAGGTGATGACCGTGAGCTTTCTGCTCTTGCGGTTGCCGGCATTTTTGCCATTCCGAATGAATACATAGAAAAATGCAGCCCGGCGGAAAAAAATCAGCTGACCGATAAATTCCTTGAGCTGTATTCCGTGTTCAGCGACATGACGGTTAAGATTGCCGTGCTCAATAAGATAACGACGGCGGATTTGCCGCGGGAGCGCTTTGTAACGTTCCTTAATACCTACGTTTCTGCCTCAAAGGTTGAGGACTCTGAGCAGCAGCTGCTGAAGTCCGTGCTTCAGACCCTGGGGGCAATCGGAAATGACGAGACGTTCCGCATCCTGTTCAAGGCGGCAGCAGAAAAAAAGTGGACACCGCTCGTGTCCGACGTGGAGACGGCGCTTTCGGCTCTTGCGCTTTCGTCAGAAAAGC
>CAKZZR010000121.1 GCA_937885475.1 uncultured Treponema sp. | reverse complement strand
CACGACGCTCTTCCGATCTTATGATGACCAGTGCCGCTACCGATGCGGCGATTATTTTTATTTTCGTCGATTTTTTCATGCTTCTTCCTGAAATTCGCTGTCCCGGCAGAACAGAAGTTTTGTAGTGTTGTTGTAGATTATCAATTCAATGTCGTTGATAAGGCTTTTCAGACGGTACAGTTCCTTGTTCGCAAACGCGTTAAGATATTCGCTTTCTTTTACCAAGCCCTCGTCAAGCCAGCGCTTTTCGTCCTTTTCAAGCGTGTCCCACAGGTCAAAGGTCTCGCCGTTCGTTTTTTTTGACCACAGGATTGCCTCCAGTTCCGTTTGCTTGTCAACTACGTCTGTGTAGTAATTGTCCTCCGCGCTCTGAATGGAAATGTTCTCCTGCTCTTCGGTAAGTTGGTATTCCTGCTTGGTAAGTCTTTTTGTGCGGAACGTATTTGGCTTGAGCGTTGCAGAAAGCGTGTAGACCGTATCCTCTGTTGACGCGATGGGAATGTTTGCGCCCGCGCCCAGCGTAAGTCCTTGCCAGGTGGCGTTTATCCCAACGTCCACGGTGTCTGATTTTTCTGAATTGCTGGTGTTTGAGGAATTGAACGAGGTATTGGAATTCTTTAGCGTATAGCCGCCGTTTGCGGTGAGCGTAAAATCCTTGTCAGCCCGGCGTTGCAACTCCGCAAGCTCGTGCGCGTACTGTGCGCTTTCTATTTTTGTGTAGTCTGACTTTGCGAACGAAAGAATGTCCACGGCTTCCGTCTGAGGAATCTCGTCGGGAAGAAAATCCTTTGGGTGCGTGCCAGGCTCAAAGATTATGCTGCATTTTGACGCGAATACGGCGCAGTCATGCTCAAGCGTCCGTATTTCCGTCTCTATCTCGTGCTGGTCAGAAAGTACCTTCATCTGCGCCTGCCGGTATTTTGACGATGATGCGGAATAGCCCTTTGCCTTTATTTCGTCAAAGCTGATGGTGTCGTCGTACAAATCCTTTTGCTTGGAAACGATTGTGCTTGCCGAATTGAACAGCGTCTTCAGTTCGTTGTAGAATTCCTTTTCTGCTTCAAGGGCGCGGTTCTGAAGGGCGCGGCGGGCTTCCAGTTCTGTGCGGGCGGCTTTTTTTAGCGAAATTGTGCGGTTCAGTGTCGTGATTGAGATTATGTCCACGCCGAGCGACACGGAAGAGTCCGAGGAATTGTTCTCGCCATCGACTATTTTTAGCGTGGAAGAAGCCTTGAACGTAAGGTTTGAAGCCTGCGGCACTCCCACGGAAACGGACGGCGAAACCTGAACGCTCGTACTGTCGCCGCTGAACTGAAATTTTGCCGTTCCCGAAGAAAGCTCCACGGAAACGCCGTTCTCTATTCCTGTTTTTTTTGTGGAAATCTGTGATTTTTGATATTCAAGCGAAAGGCGTTTCAGCTCCAAATCGTTCTGAAGGTAGGATTCAAGCATCGTCTGAGCAAAGCCTGCCGCAGCAACAAATAAAAATGCACTTTTTAAGATGAAACGCTTCATATACTTATTAAACACGATTTACAAAAAAAAGTAACTCTGTTTTGTACGTTTAGCGATAAAATCTATTTTCCAATAAGGGAAGAAAGTGTTTCGGCAAAGCTTACGGCGATGTCTGCCCCCGCTATGAACGTTCCGAACGAGCTTCCTATGGAAGAAAGAATGAACACCAGAAGCACGCGGAGCAGCTTGTTCCTGTAGAACCCCTTTACGCTTCCTGCGTCTGAAGAAAGATTTTCCAGATCCTGCACCTTTGGCTTGCATACAACAGCCTGCACGATTCCTGCCACAATGCCCACGCCAATGAACGGACAGAGCGACGTGAGTGGCGCTCCCACAAACGAAACAAGAATGGTAAGCGGGTGAGCCGCCGCAATAATGGCTCCCGCTGCCGCAAGCGCTCCGTTCCATAGAATCCAGCTGAGCGCCATTTTGGAGCCGGCATCCTTGCCGCCAATGTAAAAGCCTGCGGCTATTATGCCCACGATGAGCGCCGGAATAAGCCACATGGCAATTTTTGCGCCCAGTTTTTTGGGCGGAAGGCTTTCTATTTCGTGCGTGTCGGTGGAAGCTGAGCCAGCCGCGATTTTTTCCAGATATGCGGCAACGCCGGCAAGGTGTCCTGCTCCCAGCACGGCAATAACGTTCGTGCCGCTTGCTTCCCATATCTTGCTTGCCAAAAACTGGTCGCGCTCATCTATAAGCACCTGCTTTACCGTCGGCATATAGTCAGAAAGCTCCTTCATCATGGAATCCATTTCTGAGGTGTCCTTGAGCGATTCAATCTGTTCCTTGTCAACTTCCTCGGTAGAAAATCCGCTTGCAAGCAGGGCAGAAAGCAACTTGCATTTTCCCCATGCGGAATTTTTTGCCCATGCGCGGCGGAACGTTACCTGAACCGGGCGGTCGACCATAACGGTAGGAATGCCCAGCTCGTCGGCGGTTTTCATGGCGGCAATCATCTCGTCGCCGGGTTTTACGCCGACGTTTTTGCCCATGCGCTTTTGGAACGACGCCATCACAAGGTTTGCCAGAAGCAAAAAGCCCTCGTGGTTTTTGAGTACCTTGATTATGTCAAGCTGCCGCCAGCTTTCTGGGTTGCGGATGGATTCGCATCTCTTTTGGTCCAATTCTATGGCAACGCAGTCGGGCTCTTGCGCGCGGATTGCCTCGCTTACTTCCTTGACGCTTTCTTCAGAAATATGCGCTGTTCCGATGAGCGTGATTTTTTTTTCGTTGAATTCCAGAACTTTTTGCGTTTGAGACATACTGATTCCTATTCCTGAAGACCCCATTCCGCAAGGCGGTATTCAAAGAACATAGGAGTCTGCATTTTTGTAATTTTATTGTAATAGTCCGCCGCCACTTCCTGATGACCGCGCATCTGATAGTACAGGCCAAAATAATACATCATTTTTCCGCGTTTATTTTTGTCCGTCTCTTTTTCTATCTGCTTTGCGATGGCGCTCTCAAGATTTATCGGCCCCTGATCCTTGTACAGACGAATCATATTGTAATCTATTGATTTTGAAAAGTTCATGTCCTTTTTGTTTCCGCTCTTGATGAACTGGTCGGCGGCATTCTTTGCGTCAAAGGTTTTCTTTTCCATAAGGTAGGTCGCAAGAATCATCAGCTGGTATGCGGTTGACTCGCGCACTGCATTTGCTTTTGCAAAATATTCACGTGCGGTCGTCCAGTTTTTCATGTGGAACTCAAGGATTCCTATTTCCTCAAAGGCAAAATAGTATTTTGGGTTTGTCTGCACGATTTTATGATAATCCTTGAGCGCTTCCGGAATGCGGTTCTGCTCGTCGTACAGACCGGCGCGGTAGGTGTAGCCCAAAAAGTAGGTTGGGTCCAGCGAAATTGCCTTGGACCACGCTTTTTCCGCGTCGTCGTAGCGCCCTATGTTGCGGTAATACTGTCCAAGGTCAATCCACGCGTCAAAGCTCTGCGGATTCAGCTCAAGCGCTTTTTTTACGTCATTTATTGCCTCAAAAAAATGCTCGTCTTCGGCGGCGAGCTTTCCAAGGTACACGTACGCCTGAAATTCGTCCGGCCGGTATTTGAGGAGCTTCTCAAAATTGGTGCGGGAGGCGGTAAGGTCGCCAAGATAGTAGTTCATCTGACCGCAGCCGAACAGCGCTTCCTCGTTGTCCGGGCTGTGCACGAGCGCCTTGCGGTAGTAGCCCAGCGCCAGCTTGTATTTCTTTTTAAGCGCCTGCTGATTTCCAAGAATGTTGTTCGCCACCGCATTGTACGGGTCAAGCGCGATAAGCGCGTTCACCGCCGTCTGGATTGCACCCTTGTTTCCGCTTGCCATTGCAATTTCGGCATCCATCTCCAGCACTTCAATTCCGTTGTTTCCGCCTTCCTTAAGTGCCGTCGTAATTGCCTTTGCCTCGTTCAGTCGCTTTGCAGAAATAAGCAGCGACGCATGCAACAGCTTTAAGTCCGTGTCGTCAGAAAGGTTTTCTGGAATGTCATCGTACAACCGGATTGCGCCGTCAATGTCGTTCTTTTCAAGAAGGTTCTGAAGCTGCTGTGCAAAATTAATCGTCTCCGCATTGATGGTGAATCCACCGAAATTCAGCATGGAAAACAGCATAACGGCAATAAAAAATACTTTTGTCTTCATGAAGGCTCCGTAAAGTTCATGTGGTTGAAATTCAAACCATCATTAATTAAACTACACTTTATAATGTTCGCACAAATTTTAAAAAGGTCTTTAACGCTTTTAGTAATGTACGCCGTTCTGATTATCGGCATTTTCGTCGCTCAGTTTAAGAATGATTCCATTATTTCTGAAAAATTCGGAACGCTCCATATCTCTCTTTTGGAGTCAATTTCGGACGACAACACTTCCACTTTAAAAAATAAATTCTCAATTTTCTTTAACGGACTGAATTTTTCTGCCAGTGAAGAGAAGCCCTTGATTGCAAAAATAAATTCAAAGGAACGAAACGTTACGCTTCTTTCCTGGGAACGACTTTCGCCGCTTTCGTGCCAGCTGAACTTTTCTTACAATATAAAATTGCGTTTTTCGGTGAGCGATGAAAGCCCGCGGGCGACGCTTTCCATTGAGTCTGAGATGCCGCAGTCGGTTGCGTCGGTTTCTGTGCCGTTCGGACTTTCGGCGGGGGCGGCAATCGTCTCTCAGTCGGACTCAAAGCTTCAGATTTCCAACAGAAAGACTGACTGGGAATTTTCTGCGGGCGACATTGACGGCGGACACATTATCTTTACGCCGCGCGAGCATTTTGCTTCCTATGCATATTATGACAAGAGCCGCCTGTTCTCGTTTGATATGATTGCCGGTCTTTCTGCCGCTTCCGAAACTTCGTTCAATACTGTTGTGGAAGGTCTTAAGACCAACTTGATAACGGCGTTCTCCCAGATTCCTGCGGATTCCATGGCAGTTGGCGAACAGGAGGCGGTTTCGTTTGTTGCTGCAATGGCGGAACGCGGGCGTTACAACGAGGCGCTTGATATGGTGCCGTCGCCGTTCAAAAAGAGCAGCGCGCGCACGTTCCTTTCGGCTCCGTATTTTGACACGCTCGTAAAAGTTACCGCTCCAATGCAGATTCAGCTGCGTGCGTTCAGCGACCTTATTGCAAGCGCCCTTGAGACGCGCTCGCTTGATGTGTTCAGCGTAAAATACATTGCGGATTATATGTGCATGAACCCGCAGGCGCAGAGCGTACGAGCCCTGCTGTCGCTTGCCGCCGCTGCTGACGAGAGCACGCTTTCAGTGCAGAATGCGGTTGCCCTGCTTTCTGTATATGACGAGCTTGTGGTTAAGAACCCAGCGCTTGCCGCGCTCTTGCAGCCGGTTGCATTGGCGTGCGCAAAGAAAATAGAAACGCTCTGCAATCTTGACGATTCCGTGCTTACGCTTGCAGAAAACGGAGCGTTCCTTTCTGTAGTTCAGGCGGTTGCCGCCGGAGACGCGCTGTACCGTTACGGCAGAATCGTTGACAACGCGGACTTTGCTTCTGGCGGTCGCATGATTGTAGTTTCCTACTTAAAGGACAGCGCATCATTTGACGTGCGCACGCTTGGCGAACTGTATCCGCTGGTCGTTCACGGCAATTCCTTCTACCCGCATTTTGAGGTTATAAGTTTTGCCGGAAACCGTTCCGTCTGGGCATGGACGATTGCGCGAAAAATCAGCTACGTCAACGACAATGCGGGTACGGTTACGCTTACGGTTGACTTTCCGCTTTCGTACACGCATTACATCATCGTTAACGGAATTGAGCCGTTCAGAAGCATATACATTTACGACATGGCGTTCCGCACCGACCCGCGCTTTGAGACGTACAATTCGTCTGGCTACGTTTATCAGAAGGATACGGGAACGCTTTTGCTCAAGTCGCGCCATAAGTCGCAGCTTGAGGACATCCGCCTTATATACACTCAGGAAGCGCAAAAAAAGACTGAGGAAATTGTTGGCGGCGAGGAACAGGGCGACGGCTTGGCTTCTGCGGCTGAACCGGCATCAAGAGCGCCCGCTTCTTCCGGCTCTTTCTCTGTTGCCGATGCCGCTTCTGCTTCCGCAGACTAGCGATTGCGCCGTTCGTTCATTTTGAATACATTGCCGCGTACTGCTCCATCAAATCGTCAAATTCCTGGCCGTTGTCGGCACAGATTGCGCAGGCATAGTACAGCGCGATTACGGATTCCGTCGTAAGGTAGCCCATTGGTACGGCTCCCTCGCGCCAAACGCCGTGCGCGGTTACATATTGAGAAAAATCAAGGTTTATTTTTTGCTGGCTTGTGCAGTAAAAGCGGATTCCGCGGCGGTTTCCGGCAAGCAGCATTGGCTTAAGCGAAAAGTCGCTGTCGTTCATGTTGCCGGAACCGATTCCGTACATCTCCAGAAAGATGGAATGCACGCCGGAATATTTAAGGATGTCCTTGTACAAATCGCTTCGGAAGCCCGGATACATGCGGCACATGAACATCTTTCCGCTGGCTTCGGTAAGCATTCGGCTCAGTACATCCTTGTCCAGGTCGCCTATGCCGTTAAAGGAATTGGCAATCGGTCCGCTGTCAGAAAAGCGCTGCTCGCTCAAATTCCAGTTGCAGAAGCTTCCGGGGCGGTCAAAGTGCAGGTTCAGAGGGGAAAGTATTTTCCCGTTAAAAACTACGTACACGCCCTTGTGCTCCTTTGAGGCGGTCTCAATCGCAAGGCTTATGTTTTGCTCTGCTTCTACGGATTCCGACGCGAGCGTGGAGCTTCCTGTTATGACGACCGGCACTTCTGAATCGCTGAAAAGCCAGTATAAAAGCGCCGCCGTGTACGAAAGCGTGTACGTTCCGTGGGTAACGACAATGCCGCTTGCCGTTCCTGCGTTTATGCGGCTTGCGATTTCGGCGATGAGCGTTGCCCAGTTGGACGGTTCCAGTTCCTCGCTTAAGTATTGACCGGCCGACGTAAACTGAACCGGAACGTCGCCTGCCACGCGCTCTGCGATGGACTTTATGACGCTGTCGTCGCCGCTGGAGATTGTTCCGTCGCTATGGCGCACCGCCGTAATCGCTCCTCCTGTTGTAATCAAGTAGACGACGCTTATGTTCAGCTCGCGCTTCAGGAGCGATTTTACAATCTGCGGAACCGCCTTTCCGTTTGTTTCCTTCATTACAAGTCCGGTAAGGAATTCCAGCGGGGGCATCTCGCCGTTCTTGAGCGTGCGGCACTGCTCCGGGTTTTCGCGGATGATTTTCTGGACGTATGGAAGCAGCTCCTTCTCGCTTGAAAGCTCCGTAATGTTCAGCGTTTTCATCAGCTTTTCCGGGGAATGACCGGTCTCAAAGCTGGCTCGTAGCAGGGTTTTTGCCGTCGCGCTGTGGATGTCGCCGTTGTCCAGTTTTTTTATAATCCACGCAAAGTGGCTTTCTGTCATCTTTGATTTTGAAATCTGCTTGTTCGTCTTGTTCAGAAGACGGGTCAGCTCGCTTGCAATCCAGTGCGCGGCGTTCAGCGGATTCGCTCCCTGCGCACATACCCGCTCAAAAAAGTCGGCGCGCTCCTTTGTGTCGCACAAAAATTCCGCGCGCAGACGGCTCACTCCATACTGCTTCTTAAATCGCTGCCGCCGCGCCTCCGGCAGCTCAAAATGCTCCGAGGAAACAAGGTTCTGTTCCGCCGTCTCAAGGTTTATGGTCTGGGGCGGGTTAAGATGCGTAAAGCGCACCTTGTTCAGTTCCCGCTCCTGAAAGGATTCCGTGCAGGATTTTGCCTCGTTCCAGATTCTGCTTTCGCTGGGAACTTTTTCGCCGCAGCTCAGCATGTTTTCCTGCCGGGTAAGCTCGTGGTTCACCGCCTTGCGCGCAAAGTTGAACGAATTGAGGTTCCTGAGCTTTACGTAGTAGTCGGGAAGCGCCGGATATTTTGAAAGCGCCACGTATGCATTGCAGCGGATAAAAAGCTTCGCGCTGTCCGTAACGATGTTCAGGTACTGAGTGAGCCGCCGCAGCTCGTCCAAAAATATGTGAACCTCCTCGCCAAGCTCAAAGCTGGGGGTGGTGCGGATTCGTATGCTGGGGAAGCCGGCGCAGGAATAGTCCATGCGCGTGTCTCCGTTGGAATGCGTGAGCCGGCCCAAATCCTCTTCAATTCGCACTTCCTCAAGCATGATTACCTTTTGAAGGCTGTGGAACAAAAGCCGTACCTTGCCACCTTCCGCGATTTTTACGGAATAGCCTGTAAGCGGGCGGATGTTTTGACCGCTGGGAATGGGCGTGGTAAGCTGCTCCACGTCTGAGATGGTGGAGATGTTGCAGTCAAGCGCCTTTGCAAGAATGTACACCTGCTGAAGCACCTGCTCGTTTATGCAGATTCTGTGGGTTTTGTCGTTCGTAAAAAAAACGGAATCCACCGGCGGAAGCTGAATCCGCGCCTCAACATATACAAAGGAACGATACATAGAAAATCTCCTAAAAAGTGCAAAAATTATACCGTTTTACAATAAATTGTGATATACTGTAAAAAAATGTTCGCCCCTGTGCGGGGTTGCTTAGGAGTTTTTGTGAATAAACACGACTTTCCAAAAATCCACTTTTACGATCAGGATTTTGTAGATATTTATAACAAGACGTGGACTATGCTGTCTGATTATTGGATTAATCCTAAGACAGGCGAGAAGTCTTCTGACGGATATTTCATATATCCAGTTGGCGAGAATCTTGTTATAGACCAGTTCGAATCAATCCTTTCCTCGTTCTTTCTTGTGTATTCAAACCGCAATTACGATGCAAATTTGAATATAGATTATTTTTATGCGCGGCAGGAAGAAAACGGCGCAATCCGCTGGCGTTACGATGCCCGTACGAATCAGCCGATGCTTGATTCCGCGAACCCAGAGGGAGTGGGCTTACCGCTCTTTGCGTGGGCGGAATTCAACTTGTACCACAAGTCCGCGAACAAAAAGCGCATAAAGGAAATCATGCCGATTCTTCAGAAGTACATGGCATGGATTGACGCCACCTTCAAGCAGGAAAACGGACTGTATGCGGTTCCTGCGGCGGCAAGCACAATGTTCAATGCACCGCGCGAGAATGCCTATTACACGATTGATTTTAATGCGTGCATGGCAATCAACTGT
>CAKZZR010000120.1 GCA_937885475.1 uncultured Treponema sp. | reverse complement strand
GCCGGTTATCTGAGCCTTTTTTCCGTAGGTTACGATGTTCTTCATCGCGGTAATATCACAGTTCATAAGGGAATCAGTGGCAACAACGTTCTCCTCAACCTCAATGCGCATTTCCTGAACAAACTTGCACCACAGCGACTTTCCGGCCTTTATCTCGCCTTCGCCCTTTCCAAAGACACCCTGATGAATGATGACGTCGCCCTTTTCTGACTCAATATGACATTTTCCGACAGAGCCGCCGATGTCAATTGTTCCCGAGGCACGCACGTCAAAGCCGTCCTCCACGCTGCCTTTGACGATGACAGAGCCGACGAACTTAACATTACCGGACTTGATATTAACCGCATCAAGCATAAGGAGCGGCTCAACAGAAATTTTCTCATTTATGAACAGAACCTGACCATCGATGTCCGCAACAATGGTAACGCCGTCCTTCTCAAAACTTACGTTCTGTCCAAGCTGAACGTTTATGTCCTTGCCGTTCTTTGCCTCAAGATAATGGCCGAACAGCGTTTTTCCGCCCTTTCCGCGGGTAGCAGGAATTTTTACGGCAAGCACCTGACCGGCAACCACGTTCTGAATCTTATTAAGTTCCTTGAAGTCAACGTTTCCGCTCTCAGACTCACGCGCCTTAAGCTTGTTCTGGTCAGTCTCAAAATGATACTGAAGATATGAATCCTGACCGTCCTCAGGCAGCACCGCAGAAGCGACCTCAAACGGCGTTGAATACACAGGATTATCGATGAATTCCTTGATTTTTTCCTCGCTGATTCCAGCCCGAATGCCCTGAGCCTCAAGCGCAGTGTAAATCTGCTCATAAGACAAGTCCGCACCGCTCATAGCAGGCGCATCCACGGTAATCGTGCCGTGCATCTCGTCCTTGCTTACATCAACGGCGACGATTGAATCTGCAGAAATAACGTGCTTGTAGAAGCCGACCGACTGGTATTCGCCGTCGGTTCCGTTGCTTACAAATTTTGAGACAGCCTTTTCATCCACATCAAGCGTGTCAGGCCGCTGAATCATGTCAAGCACTTCCTTTACATCGACAGGGGAACCGTCGCCAATAGGAGGAAGCACCTTGAGCTTGATAGAATCTCCAAAACGGCGCACATAGAATAAGCCGTCGCGGTTTGCGACAACCTCTCCGCCAGCCTCCTCGGTGCCGGTAAAAAGCACGTCGCCAGTCTTTTTTTTCTGCTTTGATGCAAATTCCGCATTCTGATAAATGCGCAGTTTCCAAGGCTTTTTTCCGATTCCTAAGAATCCGTTGCTGCCTTTTTCTATGACCTCGTATTCCAAGCCCTGCGTTTTTGAATCAAGCTGAACGGAAGCGTCGGCAAGAGCCTCATCAATTGAATCAGCGTTCACTTCAACTGAATCAAGCTGATTGTCAAGGGTGAGACGGCGCTGCATTTCCTCCCGAATCTTATCCAAGGAATACATGGGCTACATAATTCCTTTACGCAGGTTCGTAAGCTTTGCCCTGAGCCGGACATTCGCCTTTGTATGGAGCTGCGAGATGCGGGACTCGCTCACTTCAAGCACCTCGCCAATTTCTTTGAATGTCAAATCCTCGTGATAGTACAGAACGATGACCATCTTTTCTTTTTCAGGAAGCTCATTTATCGCCTGAATGATGACCTTTCGTATTTCCTCGCGCTCCGCAATGACATCAGGATTAAGGCTGTTAGGTGCCTCAATGCTGTCGCCAATAGACATGCTGTCGCTGTCATCACCAGAATACCACACCTCATTGAGCGAAAGAATGCTCGTTCCGGACACCTTCATAATCGTGCGGTGATATTCGTCCTCGCTCATCTTAAGCGACTCCGCAATCTCTGCGTCGGTAGCCGTTCTTCCAAGCCGAGCCTCAAGATTCACGATTGCGTCCTCAATCTCGCGGGATTTCTGGCGTACAGAACGCGGAACCCAGTCAATCTCGCGCAGCTCGTCAAAAATAGCGCCGCGAATGCGCGTTACGGCATATGTCTTGAACTTAACGCCCTTTGCGGGATCATATTTATTTATCGCATCAAGAAGTCCGAACTGCCCGAAGCCCACGAGGTCGTCAAATTCCACGCTGTTCGGCATTCCTACAGCAACTTTTCCTGCCACGTATTTTACAAGCGGCATGTACTGTCGAATGAACTTATCGCGCAGTTTTGGGGATTTGGTCTTGAAGAATTCCTCCCAAAGCAAATCCTCTTCTTTCTCATCATTCACAGTTTTCTGTTCGTCAATCGATGTTGCTGTCATATCTTCCATAAAAATAAACCTAACCTTTATTTTTTACTCTTTTGCTAAAAGTGTGCTGATTGCTTTTGCCATCAGTTCTGCATCCTTACCGTCGGTAACCTCCTCCGCGGTAATGGTTGACGCAGGTCCTTCAGCCTCGTAGCCACTGTCCTCCATGGAATCAACCTCCTCCATAGGAGCAGCAGACGGTGCAGAAAAGGACGATATATCCTCCAAATCAGGAAGAGTATCAAGCTCACCCTCTGCGGAATTCGCAGCTTGAGCGGCTTTCTTTTCCTGAGCGTCAATCTCTGCCTGAGACCTTGCCTCAACGCTTGAGACCGTAGACAGTTTTTCGCCTAGCGCAATCGGCACAAAGCCCGAATCAGAAGCTGAAGCTCCTGCGGCATTCTCCCTTGCAATTTCTGCGGCGGTAGAATTACCGGCGACAGGAGAAGCGGGAGCAGCTGAACGAGGAGCGGCATTGTCCGAAACTGAGGAAGGCGCGACGGAAGCTCCAGAGTCCGCCACTGCCGACAGCGGTGTTTCTGGTGCCGCAAATTGCGCCATCGACCCCACTTCCCCATCTTCCGAAGAAGCCTCCCTGGCACTTGAAGCAGGCTTTGCCGCCTGTGGCGCAGAACCGTTCATGTCCTCCGGCGCGAGCATCTGGCGCGAGGAGCCTACATAAAATTGCGAGGTATTCTCCTCTGCGGGCAGTTCCTCGTCCTGAACCGTAATGTCAACGGCATGAGCGCTTGCCGCGGCAGGAGCCACAACGGACGACTCCATTGAATAAGAGGAATCCGTCTGAAGGAATTTTGCAAACAAAAACTGAATGCCAGCGCCGAGACCGCCGAACACAATTGCAAAGATGAGGGCGTGTATGATAATCCGTCCAAAATAATTTCCCTGCGCATTGAAGCCGGCGATAAGGGAGATAAGAAAGCCGAAGACGGCAAAACCGAGTATGAATTTTACATTCTTCATTTTCCACCTCCCATAAAGAATTATATATTATCCATTATATACTAAAAAAGAGTAAAAAGACAGAAAAATATTACATTCTTCCCTTTTTTCCAAGGAATTTCTTGAGGAAATTGGAAACTCCCTCATTCCCTGTCATATCGCTCTTTTCTATGCGTCCCACAATATGCTTCAGGCACACAGACGGCTTGCACGTCGGATTTACGACGATGAACGGCTTCTGCCTGATGACCGATGCCTGAACAATCGGGTCATCATACACAAAGCCAATGTAGTCAACCTTGTAGCCAAGGAACTGACCGACAATCGTAATGATTCGTTCAGAGATACGCTTTCCTTCGTCCGCAGAATGCACTCGGTTTACCAAGAGCTTCAGGTTCACGGGACGGTCAACAATCTCTGTCGTGATGATTTTTATGATTCCGTACGCATCGGTAATCGCCGTTGGCTCCGGCGTGGTAACGACGTATACCTCGTCGGCGGCGGCAACAAACTGAAGCACGTTGTTCGCAATTCCCGCGCCGGTATCGATGATGATGATGTCGGCATTTCCGAGCGTAGCGAACTGCTTGGCAAAATACTCAAGTTCCTCAACGCTCAGATTAGCAATTTTAGAGAAGCCGTTTGCGCCCGCAATGAATTTTATGCCGATCTCTGTGTCTAAGATGATTTCCTTCATCGTCTTCTTTTTGTTGATGACGTGCATGAGGTTGAACTGCGGAACGACATTCAGAAGGACGTTAACGTTCGCCATTCCCAAGTCGCCGTCAATCAGAATGACCTTCTTTCCAAGCTGCGCGTAGGCAATCGCAATGTTCACAGAAAGGTTCGTCTTACCAACGCCGCCCTTTCCGCTGGTTATTGCAATAATGCGCGTTTTATGCTCTCCGTCAGCTGCTCTGACAGTGGCTTCTCCGCCCGCCTGAGAAGCGCCGCCGTTCAAAAGTTCCCGCAAATCTTCTGCCTGTTCTTCCATTAGTTTACTCCAAATTTATCTTCGATATGTATTCTGTCAATCGTAAAATTCTCAAGGCGGATGAGCGCCTCCACAATGCTGGCGCGCTCAATGCCACCGCCGGCATTCTGTCCGTTCGTGATATACGAAACCGCCTTATTTTTTTCACTGAGTACGCTGATGACGTTTCCGTACTGGCTCGACTCATCGCACTTTGTGATTATGACTGATTTGTAGCCGAACGGCTCATAATTCTGCATGATGTTCACTAAATCCCGCGCCTTTGTGGACGCAGAGACCGCAAGATATACCTCCGGGTTCATACCGGGTACGTCGAGCATTGCCTTCATCGCGCCGATATGGGCGGAATCATTCGGGCTGTAGCCGCTGGTATCAATAAAAATCATGTCAACGGAATCGCGTACAGCCTCATAAATGCTGCGCACGTCGTCGGCGCTCTCCGCCTTCTGAACCTTCAAATTGAACAGCTCGCCGTAGCGCTGATTGAAGCGCTGTGCGACATTTCTCGTAAGTTCGAGATGCTGCTTCTGGTCAACGCCGACTGGCACCAGAGAGCTCTGGTACAGCAATATGTCGCTGGCCATCAGCACCGGATATGTGAACAGGCCGGCATTGATATTATCGGAATGCTTAGCTGACTTATCCTTGAACTGCGTCATACGGGACAGCTCGCCAAACTGGGAATAGCACGAAAGAATCCAGCCAAGCTCCGCATGCTCGTGCACGTGGCTCTGCATAAAAATCAGGCTCTTTTTGGGATCGAGACCGCAGGCAAGCAGCATCGCGTAGCAGCTCAAAATCTGCTGCTTTAACTGCTTCGGGTCTCTGCGCACGGTCAGCGAATGCAGATCCGCGATAAAATAATAGCAGTCGTACTCCTCCTGCATTTTTCCCCAATTTCTGATGGCGCCGATATAATTGCCGAGCGTAAACGTGCCCGTCGGCTGAATGCCGCTCAGAATGATCTGTTTTGCTTCCTTTTGGTTCTCCGTTTCCGCCATATCCGTACCCTGCCTCCGTAGCCTGTTTTATTTTTTACATTAGTCAGATTTTTCGGCTCTGTCAATCCCCTTTTCCCCTGCTGCCCTCCGTGTCCCGCTTTTTTAACGCTTCCACTTGCCATTTTCCCCGGGGAATGCTACTTTATTTTCAGGGAAACCGCAGGAATGGAGGTATAGGAGGTAAAAATGAAAGAAGTCATCAGCACAAAGAAAGCGCCGTCGGCCATCGGCCCCTATTCGCAGGGCATCAAGGCAGGAAAGCTCGTTTTCTCTTCGGGGCAGATTCCGCTCGACCCTAAGACGGGCACGTTCCCCGAGGGCATCGAAGCGCAGACCAGGCAGTCGCTTACCAACTGCAAAGCGGTGTTGGAGGCGAGCGGCGCAAGCATGTCCGACGTCGTAAAGACCACCGTTTTCTTAAGCGATATGGAGAATTTCGCCGCAATGAACGCCGTCTACGCGACCTTCTTCGAGGGCGACTGCCCCGCAAGGAGCGCCGTTGAGGTCGCAAGGCTCCCGAAGGACGCGTTAATCGAAATCGAGTGCATCGCAGCGGTATAAGTCCGCCGCGAACAGCCGTCGTTTTCTTTCGCACATTTCCTCCAGCTTTTCGATATAGAGGGAAATATCCTTTACGTTGTCGCAGCGCGCGGGCTTCCTGTCGGGAAATACCCGTTTGCTTACCGTGCCCGCGCCGAGCGCGAGAATGGATTGCACGTCCTCCATCATCAGGATATTGTACAGGCCTTCCCTTCCCTCTCTCGCAAAGCCCACGTTTTCAAGATTCCCCGCCATGTTCTTCTGGCGGTACAGATAATACGGGGACAGTCCCATCCTCCGCGCCGCGTCCGACGCGATCCGCATCATTTCGTCGTAATCTTCGGCATACGCCGCCCCCTCTGCCGCC
>CAKZZR010000119.1 GCA_937885475.1 uncultured Treponema sp. | reverse complement strand
TGGCGATATGGACTTTAAGGTAGCCGGAACAAAAGATGGTATCACAGGCTTCCAGATGGACATCAAGATTGCCGGTGTAACAACGGAAATCATGAAGAAGGCTATGGAGCAGGCTCGTCAGGGTCGCCTTCACATCCTTTCAATCATGGAAAAATGCATCGATAAGCCAGCTCCTTTGGCAAAGAACGCTCCGCAGATTCTTACTATGAAGATTCCTGTAGACAAGATTGGTGCCCTCATCGGACCTGGCGGAAAGAACGTTAAGGCTCTCTGCTCTCAGTATGATGTTACAATCAACACTGACGATGACGGAACTGTTACAATCTACGCTAAAAACGGAATGAATGCCGAGGCTGCAAAGAAGGCTGTAAAGGGCATTACGGAAGACCCAGAAGTAGGAACAATCTACCAGGGTACTGTAAAGCGCATCATGGACTTTGGAGCATTCGTAGAAATCCTTCCTGGAAAAGAAGGATTATGCCACATCTCAAAGCTTTCTAAACAGCGCGTAGAGAAGGTGAGCGACGTTCTTAAGGAAGGTCAGGTAATCCCAGTTAAGCTCCTTGAGGTTGACAAGATGGGAAGATTGAATCTTTCTTACATTGACGCGATTGAAAATAAATAATCTGCTTCGCGAATTTTTTAGCCTTTAAGAAGAATCCGGTTTTGCCGTCATGGTGAGACCGGATTTTTGTTTTGCCTTAATTTCCTGCACATTGACTTCAAATAGATATTCGTTTATTATTATAGAACTAAAATTATTGAATCAAGCCGGTTATTCCGGGTTTGGAGATTAAAAAATGGGTGCTATTGGTGTAATCCTTCTCGTTGCTTTTGTTATTGTATGTGTTCTTCTTATTCTTCTTGTGCTTGTTCAGGATGACGGACAGAACGGTATGGGCGGACTTTTGGGTGGACGTGGAACTGCTGCGTTCGGCTCGCATTCTGCAAGCGTTCTGACAAAGACGACGACCGTTCTTGTTACATTGTTTTTTGTGATTGCCGTTGTGCTTGCTCTTCTGAATAAGGCTCCAAAGGCTGAGGAAGAGCTTACCGCTACAACTGTTGTTGAGGAAACGGCTCCTGCCGCAGAGAATGCCGAGACTTCGGCTGACGGTTCTGCATGGTGGAATGCCGAGGATGCCGCCGCTTCTGATTCTGAATAGCGAAGGTATTTGATGATAAGCGATTTGCTCCGTCCAGAATCGGTTGTAGTGCAGCTTGAGAGTACTGATAAGGACAGCCTTTTTTGTGAGTTGACGGAAACGCTTGTTCGTATACAGCCGTCTGTTGACCGTGCGGAAGTGCTTGCGGAGTTGTATAAGCGGGAGGAACTGATGAATACCTGCGTTATGGCAGGTGTCGCCGTTCCTCATGCGAACTGCCGTTCTGTGCCGCAACCGATGCTTGCCATTGGTGTAAGCCGAGCCGGCATTGACTACGAGCTGGACGGAGTAGGAACGAAGGATTATGCGCAATCATTCGTTCATGTTGTGTTTTTTATGCTGTTCCCTGTAACCTGTGTGGAACGGCACTTGAAAGTTCTTGCCGACTGTGCGCGTCTTCTGCGTATGCCGGGTTTTTATAATGCACTGCTTGGCGCAGGCTCTGCTTCTGAGTTGTGCCGCATAATCCGGGAATTTGAGACTTCCTTCTGATTAAAACGGCGTGCAATCCTGCTTGTCTGGAGGACGTATGGCTGACTCTTCTGTAATTACTCATCTTTTAAAAGTTGAATCCGAAGCCGCAGAGCTTGTGACAAATGCCCAGAAAGAAGCTGACGCAAAAATTGCTGAAACGAGGGCAAAGGCTGACGCTGAATTTGCCGCTGCCTATGAATCCATGCAGAAGGAGCTTTCTGCCGACTACGAGGCAAAGGCTCAGGCGGTGCGACAGAGCCATCAGGCGGAAATTGATGCGTTTAAAAAATCAGTGGAAGCCACGGAGCGCGATGATGCTGCGTTCGCCTCATTTATCACAAGGATTGCTGGAATCTAGCGGGGCGTGCCATGGATTATTCTGGAGCATCGGCATTCATTTACGCAAAAGTAAGCGGAATGCTTTCTAAAAGTTTTATAGGTAACGATGCCGCACCGCTTTTTTCTGCAAAATCCCTTGCGGAACTGTGGGAACTGGTTTTTCATTCCCCGGTTCCACAAATTCCAGAGATGCTGCTTGCAAATAAGATTGAGAACGAGGCTGTAAAACGCTTTGTGGCGCAGTATATCCAGCTTTTGGAATGTTATTCCTCACCGAATTCCTTTTTGACTGAGCTTTTGCGCCGCTATGACGTTGAGAACGTGAAGGTTCTTTCTGCCGCGCTTGCCTACGGCGAGACGGAGCGTCCCCGCATTGTAAGCATAACTCCCTATTCTGAATTGAAATATGACGCATGGCCTTCATTGAAGGCTGTTACCGCCGGTTCTACATTTGATTGGTATGGCGCGCTTTCTGACGAGCAGCGAGACTGGCAGGCGGACTGGCGGCTTGACCTTCAGGAAATACGGCTTTTGTGGCGTGCTCTGAACCATATTTCCGATTCTTCCCGTACAGATCTTGTTGCCTACTACAGAAAGTATTATGCCGTGCGCAATATGCTGTGGGCGCTCAGGCTTAAGGTGTATTACACTATGGAGCGGGAAGAAATTGTCCGCCATCTTTTTTATGTGGGCGATGAACCGTGCGCGTCTGACCCTATATGCGGCTACGCCTTTGAGATTCTTGATAAAGACGTGGCTAGCCGCGAGGAATGGGCAAAGTGGTCGTTCGCAGAGTTTTTGAATCCTGTGCTGGAGGAATCAAAGTGGGTGCTTGATCCGGTTTGGGTGGAGCAGAAATTCCGCTTTGTTGAGACAAAGAGCCTTAAGCGGATTTTTCATGCGAACCCTATGACCTACGCTTCATTGGTCTGCTTTTTTATGCTAAAACGGCACGAACTTGACTGCATCCGCGCCGCAACGGAAGCGCTCAGACTGAATGCAGATAGCTCCGAGGGCATGTATGCCGCCGGAATCGTGGAAAATTTCGCACGCGGGGGATATTGATATGGCAAGAACTACCGAAATGCGTCTTATTGAGCTTATGGCGCTCAGTCAGGATGTTGATAACGTTGTTGAATACCTTGGAAAGAGCGGAAATTTTCAGTTCCAGTCGAAGCGCTCTGCTCCTGCCGACAGAAAGAACGATGGCATGGAAAATACCGATGCGGCGATTTTTGACAGCCTTCAGAAGGTGCGCGTTTTTCTTGGAGTGGATGACTGTGCCGACGAGCCGCTTTCCGTTCAGCGGGCAGGGGATGAAGAGCGCACTGAAGCCGCACGCCTTATAGCGCTTAAGGACGACCTTGAGCGCCGCTTTGCCCATGCCGACGAGGAAGTCAGGCGCGTTGAGGAAGCATATAAAGAAGCGCTTTCCTTTGCAAACCTGAACGTGCCGTATGAACGGCTTGAGCATCTTACCTTTCTTTCCATGAAAATCGGACGTATTCCTGCAGGCTCTTTGAGTGCGCTTTGCAAGGCGCTGGGCGAGAATGCGCTTGTCATGCCTCTTGGTGCTGACGATACAAAGATAATTGCGTTCTGTGCAAAAAAGAATCGCTTCATGCTGGACACGGAGCTTAAGAAGGTTGAATTTACGCAGATGGACGTTCCTGCGGATTTTATGGGAATTCCAGACGGCGTAATTGATTCTCTTCGCGCTGACATGGAAAAAAAGGCTGCGGCGCTGGATGCTCTTTCTGCGGAGAAGCGCAATTTTGCCGAGACACATGAGGCGCGCCTTGCAGAACTGCTCCGCCGTTTTTCTCTTTCCAGCCAGATTGCCGCCGTCCGTGCAGGGCTTGAGTCAACCTCGCTGGTGTTCCGCATTACCGGCTGGATTCCCGCTGGGGAAAGCCGGGGCTTTATGCGCGAGTTGGACGAGCTTACGGAAAGCCGCATCGCAATACGCGAGTATCTTCCTTCCGAGGTTCCGTCTGTTTTAAGCGGCGAGGAGCAGGTTCCTGTAAAGCTTAGGCATGGACGCTTTGTTTCTGCGTTTGAGCGCATGATTTTCAGCTATGGCTCGCCGCTGTACGGTGCCATTGACCCAACGCCATTCGTTGCCATTTTCTTTACGATTCTGTACGGAATCATGTTCGGCGACCTTGGGCAGGGGCTTGTGTTCCTTATCATGGGAATTCTGATGGCGCTCAAGATTATAAAGGTGGAAAACTGGAACCGCTTTGCTCCTATTTTTATGGGAATAGGTGTAAGTTCCAGCATAATGGGGCTGATTACCGGCGAATTCTTTGGAACGGAGGCGGTGCTTGAGCCGTTCGCGCGCTTTGTAACCGGGCTGTTTGGCGAGCCGCGCAGTCCGATTCTGAAGGTCATGCCGTCCAGCGGCGACCCAAATTCCGTGAAGGTCATTTTTGGCATTTTTGGTGTTACCATAGCGCTTGGCGTGGTCATCAATTCCATCGGTTTAATCGTAAACTTCTTCAATAATATTCTGCGCCGCAGGCTTGGCAGCGCTTTCTTTGGGAAGAACGGGCTTTCGGGCATGCTGTTCTATTGGTACGTCATTGTCTTTGCGGTTCGGCTTGCGTTCCTGCACATGTCGCCCCAGCTGTTTGACTGGATTATAATAGGCGTCCTGCTGTTCTTTGCCGCGTTCGGCGAGCCGTTTGAGCGCTTGTTTGACGGTCATCGCCCGCTTTTGGAGAACGGTTTTGGCGCATTCATAATAGGCGGCGTGGTTGAGCTTATTGAGGTCATCTCAAATTATCTTTCTGGAACAATCAGTTTTGTGCGCGTGGGTGCCTTTGCGCTTGCCCACGCCGTGCTTGGCTTTATTATTGAGATGATGAGCGAAAAATGTGGGCTTGTGGGCGGAAGCGCCGTACTCATATTTGGAAACGCCATTGTAGTGGTTCTTGAGGGAATGATTGTAGCCATTCAGGTCATCCGGCTTCAGTATTACGAATTCTTCAGCAAATTCTTTCATGAAACCGGGCTGGAATTCAAACCGCTGGAGTTCCGGTATAAAAAATGAACCAATATGGTTGCAGCGTGCTTGCAGCCTATGAATATGATGAAAAAAATAATGCGAGGTGTATTATGAACAAAAAAATCTTTTTGCTTTCCGCACTGCTTCTTGTTGCGGGCTTCTTCTGTGCTTCTGCGCAGACAGAGGCTGCTGCAGCCGAGGAAACTCAGGTTGAGCAGGAGGCTCCGCAGCCTGCGACGTCTGCATGGAAGTATATTGCGGCGGCGCTTGCCGTTGGCTTTTCTTGTATCGGCGGAGGAATAGCCGTTTCAAAAATTGGAGCGGCGGCAATGGGCGCTATG
>CAKZZR010000118.1 GCA_937885475.1 uncultured Treponema sp. | reverse complement strand
AATGTTTTTTCATGCATACGAGGAGAACATGAACAGAGAACAACACCTGTAAGCTTGTCATTCTTAATATGTTCTTCAATCATTTGCTGACCGGCAGATGAACACATATAAGTATAGTTTGTTGAATAAACAACACCGTCTACCTTTCCAAGTTCTTCTGCAACTTTTGCTACGTCAACTGTTCCTGCAATATTAGTACCACAGTGACATACAAAAACACCAATTCTTTCCATTTTCTCTGTGGCTCCTTATTTCTTATATTTACGGAATGCGCTGACGATAGCCTGCTGAGGCATATCCTCGTCCAAATGCTCCGGAACTTGCACAGGATCAAGGTGGTGCGGACCACGCTCTCCCTCCACAATAAGGCGTACTGCCTCGATTATCTTAACAGGCTCAACCTGGCGAGGACATCGCTCAAGGCAGGCAAAGCAGGAAAGACAGGCATAGATTGACTTTGTCTTGAGCAAAGGCTCAATGTCGCCTTTTTCCACCATCTGAACGAACTGGTGCGGATGGTATTCCATGGAATCATAGTTAGGGCAGGGGCCTGAGCATTTTCCGCAGACCATGCATTTTTTTGTATTCACGCCGCTTGTTCTAATAATTTCTTCTTTTAAAGATTCAATTTCTGACTTAAGCAAGTTTTTCCTCCTTAATCAAAGAAAGGGCGGATTCCTTTACTCCAAGAGCCTCTGCAAGAAGTTCAGAGAAGTAAACCACATCAAGCTTTGTGTTTTTCTGATTTTTTATAAGGTTATAGCGGCACAGAGGACAGCTTGTAACCAGAAGCTCGGCACCAAAGTCCTGTGCGTTGGTGATGATTGCCTTTGTGCGGTTTTCTGGAATGGACTTGTCCTCTAACATTGCGTAGGCACCGCAGCATTCGTTTCTCTGTGCGTAGATTACAGGAGTGGCACCAAGAGCCTTTATAAAATCTTCTAAGATTTGTGGATTTTCTGGGTCATCAAACTGAAGCACCTTTCCAGGTCTGAGAAGAAGGCATCCGTAGTAGGCTCCGATTTTCTTTCCTTTAAGAGGATTCTTAACAGCGGCTTTTACCTTGTCCCAGCCAACGACATCGCGGAGCACTTCCAAAAAGTGAAGCACTTTTGCTTCTCCGTGGTACTCAATTTCGTCAGCTTTAAGATAGTTGTTTGCGCGCAGAATCATGTTCTCGTCGGTCGTCATAGCATGGTTAGTCTGCTTGAGCACGTTGTAGCACGCAGAACAGAGGGTAACCAAATCCTGTCCGTGGTCGCGGGCATCAGCCAATGCACGAACAGAAGACAACTTAGGCGCAATCTCATCGCTTGCCATAGGGTATACACCGCCACAGCACTGCCAGTCCTGAATTTCGTCAAGTTCAAAGCCGAGTGCCTTTGCGCTCTCTCGGGCGTAAACATCAAGCTCAATGGCCTTGTTCTTGAGTGTACATCCAGGGAAATAAGAATATGTCAATGTATCGCTCATTTTTTTACCCCTGCCATTTCTTCAGGCTTGAATACCTCATCGAACTTTTCTGCAGAAAGGAATCCAAGGCTTACGCAGGCTTCCTTGAGCGAAAGGTTTTCTTCGTATGCTTTGTGGCTTACCTTTGCGGCATTCTCGTAGCCGATGTAAGGGTTAAGAGCCGTTACAAGCATGAGAGAATTGTACAGGTTGTGGTGCATTTTCTCTTTGTTTGCAGTGATTCCAACAGCACAGTTGTTGTTGACAGAAATAATTGATTCTGCGAGAAGGCGTACTGACTGAATGAAGTTATAAGCGATTACCGGCATGAACACATTGAGCTCAAAGTTACCCTGGCTGGCTGCAAATCCAACGGCAGCATCGTTACCCATTACCTGAACGGCAACCATTGTAACTGCCTCGCACTGGGTAGGGTTCACTTTACCAGGCATAATGGAAGAGCCCGGTTCATTTTCCGGAATATGGATTTCTCCAAGTCCGTCGCGAGGACCGGAGGCAAGCCAGCGAACGTCGTTCGCAATCTTCATCATGTCAGCCGCAAGAGCCTTTACGGCACCATGAGCAAAAACGAGCTCGTCTTTTGAAGTAAGCGCATGGAATTTATTTGGAGCAGTTACGAAGTCTTTTCCTGTAAGCTTGGAAACTTCCTCCGCAACCTTTACGTCAAAGCCTTTTGGCGCATTAAGACCTGTTCCAACGGCTGTTCCGCCCAAAGCAAGCTGCTTGAGATACGGAAGGGAAGAGCAAATCATCTCACGGTCACGTTCAAGAGATGTCCTCCATCCCGAAATTTCCTGACTGAAGGAAATTGGCACAGCATCCTGAAGGTGTGTTCGACCAGACTTTACGATTCCTTCGTTTTCTTTTTCAAGCCGCTTGAATGTTGAAACCAAAGTATCGATTGCCGGAAGAAGCTTGTCCTCAAGTTCTACTACAGCAGAAATGTGAAGTGCAGTAGGAAATGTATCGTTCGATGACTGGCTCATGTTGATGTCATCGTTCGGGTGAAGAAGTTTTTTACCCGCAATTTCGTTACCGCGGTTTGCGATAACCTCATTGGTGTTCATGTTTGACTGAGTACCAGAACCTGTCTGCCATACAACAAGCGGGAAGTGGTCATTCAATGTGCCGGAAATAACTTCGTCGCAGGCTTTTTCAATTGCCTGAAGTTTTTCTGCCGTCATTTTTTCCGGTTTGAGGGCGTTGTTCGCTCTAGCTGCTGCTTTCTTGAGGTAGCCGAAAGCCTTCGTGATTTCGCGTGGCATTGTCTCAAGTCCTACGCCAATCCTGAAGTTTTCGTGACTGCGTTCAGTCTGTGCTGCCCAATACTTGTCAGCAGGAACTTTTACTTCGCCCATCGAGTCATGCTCAATGCGAAAGTTCTCCATAAAATACAAGTCTCCTAAAAAGTGTTCCCCGAAAAATAGCGGCCGTTCTCAGAAGCCGCCATTCATTATGTTTTTAGAATTGAATCTGTTTGATGACGTCCTTAAGGCAGTCCGCAGAATGTCTCAAAGATGCAATCTCTTCGTCTGTAATCGGAGCTACGATGTGCCCCTGAATGCCGTCGTTTCCTACGATTGTCGGTGTGGACAGGCAGACGTCGTTGATTCCGTATTCTCCGCTATGCAACGTAGAAATGGTAAGAACGGAATTGTTCTTGAAATTCAATGCCTCGCAGAGCGTTGCAGTCGTAATACCGATGGCGTAGTTCGTGCATTTTTTTGCTGCTATGATGATTCCGCCTGACTTTCGGATATATTCCTCAACGTCGTTCTTGTCAAAAGTTGGTGCCGACTGACCTTCCAAGGAAGCCGCATACTTTTCTACCGGAATTGAGCCGATGTTAGCCAGAGACCACGGAACGAAAGAGGAGTCGCCGTGCTCACCGAATACGTAGCCGTGAACGTTTTCCTGCGCAACTTTGTATGTTTCTGCAATGCGCGCGCGGAAGCGGGCTGTGTCAAGCATGGTTCCTGTTCCGAAGATTCTGTTGGCAGGAATGCCGGATGTCTTGATGAACTGATAGGTAAGGATGTCAACCGGGTTTGCAACGATTACATAGAGTGCGTTCGGAGCAACCTTCGTGATTTCCGGGATGATTGATTTTGTGATATTTACGTTTGTCTGGGTAAGATCAAGCCGCGACTGTCCTGGTTTTCGTGCAACGCCGGAGGTAAGAATTACGATGTCCGAGTTCTTTGCATCAGCATAGTCTCCTTCATGAATCGAAACAGGTCCGATAAACGGTGTTCCCTGTCGAATATCCATGGCTTCGCCCATTGCACGATCCTTTGCAATGTCAATCAGTACAATCTCCGAAGCGAGCTGCTTTACGGTCAGTGCAAAGGCTATGGTTGAACCAACCTGACCAGCGCCAATAATAGTTATTTTGTTTGACATAGATGTGTCTCCTTAAACACAAGTCGTTGAATGATATACGAGCGCGAACAAAAAAACGTCCATACTACAATAATATCACCTCATATTATACTCCACTTTTTTTAGAATGTGAACATGCGTAAATAAAAAAATCCGTTAAAAAATGAGTCTGCGGAAGCATAAGGAACAAAATCACCGTTAAAAAGAAAAAGACTTGGCGTAAAACCAAGTCTTTCAATGGGCAGTGAGAGGATCGAACTCCCGACATTCTGGGTGTAAACCAGACGCTCGTACCAGCTGAGCTAACTGCCCA
>CAKZZR010000117.1 GCA_937885475.1 uncultured Treponema sp. | reverse complement strand
TTTCAAAGATAATCCAGATGGTAAGCGATGCCGCCGCAACAAAAGCCCCTATCGCAAAAATCGCCGACAAAGTTTCGGGTATTTTTGTACCGGTCGTGATTTCCATCGCGCTCGTAACCTTTGCCGTGTGGCTTTTGGTCGGAGCTGAGGTGGGAACAGCCCTTACCCGCGCCGTCGCAGTTCTTGTAATCAGCTGTCCGTGCGCGCTGGGGCTTGCAACTCCTGTTGCCATTATGGTGGGTAACGGAATGGGCGCAAAGAACGGCATCCTTTTTAAAACCTCGGCCTCGCTTGAAGAAGCAGGAAAAATTGACATCGTTGCGCTGGACAAGACCGGAACGATTACCAAGGGCGAGCCTTCGGTTACGGACATCCTTCCATATAACGGAACAACTGAATCTGACCTTCTGCGCGCCGCATATTCACTTGAAAAAAAGAGCGAGCATCCGCTTTCAAAGGCAGTGGTTCAAGCCGCTCTTGAAAAAAACATCGCAGCAGACGAGGTTACGGATTTTGCCGTACTACCGGGGAACGGACTTTCCGCAAAACTTGGGGGAAAACCGCTTTCCGGCGGAAACCTTTCTTTCATTCAGCAGAATGCACAGGTCAGCGACGAGATAAAAGCCAAGGCGGAATCCCTTTCTGAGGATGGAAAAACGCCGCTCTTCTTTGCGATGGACAAAAAACTTCTTGGAATAATCGCCGTTTCAGACGTGATAAAGGAAGACAGCCCTTCTGCCATAAAGGAATTGCACGACATGGGAATAAAGGTCGTCATGCTCACGGGCGACAACGAGCGGACGGCACAGGCCATCGCACGAGTTGCGGGCGTTGACAAGGTGATTGCAGGCGTCCTTCCCGACGGAAAGGAAAACGTAATCCGCGACCTGCAAACATCAAAAAAACGCGTTGCTATGGTGGGCGACGGCATAAACGATGCCCCAGCTCTTACGCGCGCCGACATAGGAATTGCAATCGGTGCCGGAACGGACGTTGCCCTTGACGCGGCGGACATTGTCCTTGTAAAAAGCCGCCTTTCCGACGTTCCTGCCGCAATCAGGCTAAGCCGCGCCACGCTCAGGAACATCCATCAGAACCTTTTCTGGGCGTTCTTCTATAACGTAATCGGCATTCCGCTTGCGGCCGGCGCGTTCTACAAGCTTTTCGGCTGGCTCTTGAATCCTATGTTCGGAGCCGCCGCAATGAGCCTCTCAAGCTTCTGCGTGGTAACAAACGCCCTCAGACTGAACTTTTTTAAGATGAAAACTAATCGCCAGCCAAAGCACTTGGACGGCAAAACAAAGGAGTTACCAATGGAAAAGACAATCTTGGTGAACGGCATGATGTGCCAGCACTGTGAGAACCACGTAAAAAAGGCGCTGGAAGCCCTGGATTTCGTTCAGAGCGCAACGGCAAGCCACGAGCAGAAAACCGCTGTCGTAACGCTCAAAGACTGCGCAACCCTCGATGAATCAGCCGTAAAGAACGCCGTTCAGGAAGCAGGCTACGAATTTGCCGGAGTAAGATAAAAATGCTTGACAACATTATATTGTATTCAATATAATTACAACTGAAAGAACAAAAACGGCGGGCTTCCTGCCGTTTTCAGGAGGTTAATATGTCTATTTTTGATTACAAGGTGCTCGACAGAAAGGGAAACGAGGTTTCAATCGCAGATTTTAAAGGAAAGGTGCTGCTCATCGTGAACACTGCCACCGGCTGTGGCTTCACCCCGCAGTACAAGGGGCTTGAGGAGTTGTATAAAAAATACCATGACAAGGGCTTGGAAATCCTCGACTTTCCGTGCGACCAGTTCGGGCATCAGGCACCGGGCGATGATGACGAGATTCACGAATTCTGCACGATGAAATACAACACGACCTTCGATCAGTTCAAGAAAATCGAGGTCAACGGCGAAAACGCGCTTCCACTTTTTACCTATCTAAAATCACAGAAGGGCTTTGAAGGCTTTACCGGCGTAAAGGGCGCGCTGATGAAAACCGTTGTGTCAAGAATCGATCCTGACTACAAGAACAATCCCGACATCAAGTGGATTTTCACAAAATTCCTC
>CAKZZR010000116.1 GCA_937885475.1 uncultured Treponema sp. | reverse complement strand
CGGCGCTTTCCGAACAGATAGAGCATTCTGAGAAAAATATTGATGAAGTCAAGGTACAGGTCAAGAGCGCCGATTATTGAAGCCTTTTTGAACACCTCGTTGTCCTGTGCATGGCGGCTTGCAATCATCATCTTCTGCGCGTCGTAGGCGCTTAGACCGGTAAAAAGCACGACTGCTGCAATGGAAATGAGCCATTCAAGCCCGCTTGAGTGAAGCAGAAGGTTCACTACCGAGGCAAGAAGCAGACCGATGAGCGCCATAAAAAAGAATTTGCCGAAGCTCATGAGGTTCTCTTTTGTGCGGGAGCCGTACGCCGCCATTGCAATAAACATGCAGGCGCTTACACCAAAGAGAGAGATGATTGAATTCAGCTGGTACACAAAGAAAATAGTGGAAAGCGTTATGCCGTTCAAAACGGAGTAGGCAAGAAAGCCAGCCGCCGCCGTTCCTACGCTTATGCGTCGAATCATGCGTGAAAGGGCAATGACAAGCACAAACTCTGCAATTGCAACGACAAAAAATCCCCCCCTGAAGAATACGGCGAACGCCTGCGGGTTCATCTGTTCATAGAGCGCCGTGGCAACTGCCGTGATTCCGCTTATGACAAGGGCAAGCGCCATCCAACCATAGACACGCGCAAGGAATGTGTTCTGAGCCTTAATTTCGCTCGTTCCTGCTGCAAAAGATTCCGTCATAAAAACCTCCAAAACTGCTTTACTTTAAATATATCGAAAATTCCGCCGAATGGGTAGGAATTCCGCGTAAAAAATCAGCCGCTAAAAATTTGCCTGTTCCCAAAAATGACGCTATTATAGAAGTATGACAAATATTTTGGATTACATTGCGTGGCGTGGCGACCTTACGCTTGATAAATCTCCATTCAATAGAATAGACGCGCTCATTTTGTGCCAGATTGCCTATCTGAATTTTGATGGGCTTATGGAGCAGAGTGATTTTTCAACGGCATTGACGATTGCTGACCTTGCGGAATCGTTCAGGGCTTCCCCGGACTACGATACCAGAGCCGATACCGGAATGCTCATAAACAAGCTTACTGTGAATCTTTTGTATGAGGCCGCAAATTCAAACCGGTTCGGCTCGATGAAAATCACCGGCTACCGGTCAATCATCAATCTTGACATTGAGGAACAGTTTGCCGCCATGACGTTCCTGCTGGGCGACGGTCGCAGTTTCATTGCTTACCGGGGAACGGACGATACCGTCGTAGGCTGGAAGGAGGATTTCAATCTTGCCTTTATGGATGAGGTTCCGGCACAGAAGGATGCCGTGGAATATCTGAGCCTTGCCGCTTCGCACATTTCTGGTTCTTTGCTGGTCGGGGGGCATTCCAAGGGTGGAAACTTAAGCATTTATGCCGCAATAAAAATGCCTTCCACCATAAAGAAGCGCATCGTCACCGTGTACAATAATGACGGACCTGGCTTTTCGGAGGAGCGCCTTAAGTCTCCCGAATATCAGGAAATCGTTGAAAAAATCAGCTCGTATTATCCCCAGCTTTCGATTGTGGGTATGATTTTTTCAAATGAAGGAAAATATTCTGTTGTAAAGAGTGACCAGCAGGGACTCATGCAGCACGATCCGTTTTCGTGGGAGGTGAGGGGAACTGATTTTGTAAAGATGAGCGGGTTTGACCGCGTGAGCAGATTTTTTCACGACACGCTTAACGGCTGGCTTGCCGACCTGGAGCTTGAGAAGCGCGAGCTGTTCATAGAAACTGTGTTTACGGTCATAAACGCAACCGACGCGCGCACCAATTCCGAGATTGAGGCGAACCTGCTCCAGAATTCCGTCAAGGTCATTGCCGCAATAAATCGGCTTGACCCAGAGATGCGCGCCCAATGCGAGACGATGATTCGCGAACTGTTTCAGGCAGCGAACAAACGGCTTCCGCGCTTTGACCGGGTTCTTCAGAAGGCAAGGAGCGTCATTGAGGCAAAAGCTGCCATTTCAAAGAATAAAAAAGTAATTAGAGAGGAATAACGTATGGAAAACACAACAATCGTAACAGACAGCCCGGTTGGCCGGCATCTTGACAAAATTGCCGGCACAAAGCCGGCGTCCTACCTTATGTTCAATAAAAAGCGCATCGATTTGGTTGCCAAAATCACCATTGGACGCGAATACGACAACGACGTGGTCATTGACAACAAGCTTGCGAGCCGGCATCACGCGGTCATTCAGAAAATCAAGGATTCGTTCTTTATCCGCGATGAGCACAGCACCAACGGAACCTTTGTGAATGAGACGCGCATTCCAGAGGGTAAATACATAAAGCTGAACAAGGGCGACAAAATCACGATTGGAACCATGCACCTGGTCATGTCGTGAGCCTTTTGGAACGCCTATGGATTATTTGAAGAGCCGTCTTGACGGAATTCTTACATCGCGCGCACTGCCGGAGCATGACTATCTCTTTGACCTGTCGCTTCGTTGCGGCACTTTGCTGGAGGAAGAAAAAACGCCGTACCGCGAGGCTTCCCAAAGCGGTCTGTGCGGCGGGCTTCTTGATTTTACCGCGGACGAGGAGCGCCTTCCCCTTATAATCGTGCCTGATTTGCATGCCCGTGCTGAATTTTTCCGTCATATCCTGCATTTTTCGCTACCCGCAGATTTTGTTCCGCATGACGGCACTGAGCGGCTTTGCGTGCTGGACGCATTGCTTTTGCACAAGGTGCGGCTTTTGTGCGTGGGAGACCTGCTTCATTCCGAGCTGCGCGGCCGGGAGCGCTGGATTATGGCTCTGTCTGATTTTAAGGGCGGTAACTACGCCGGAACCTCAATGACCGATGAGATGACTGAAGGACTTTCTCTTTTGTGTGCGGTTATGGAGCTTAAGTGCGCGATTCCCGCTTATTTTCATGTGCTTAAAGGAAATCATGAGAACATCATGAATGAGCGGAGCGTAGGTAATTTTCCGTTCCGAAAATTTGCAGACGAGGGCGCTATGGTGTTCCGCTTTATGCAGAGCGTGTACGGCGACGACGTGCTTATGACCATCTCCTCTGTAGAGAAGGCGCTTCCGTTGGTGGCAGCCTTTCCTGAATGCGTGGTGAGTCATGCGGAGCCGGCATATGCCTACAGCCGGAGCCAGCTTATAAACGGAATGGACGACGACCAGCTCATTCAAAGCGTTACGTGGACGGCAAATGACGACGCGCTGGATGGAAGCTGCGAGCTTATGCTTGCCGAACTCACCGGAAATTCCGATGCACTTTATTTTGGCGGACACCGCCCGATTCAGGGCACCTGCACTTTCCGGCAGGGCGGAAAATACATTCAGATTCACAATCCTGAGCGGGAATTCGTTACGCTCATCAGGACGGATAGAATTTTTGACCCAGATACGGATATAATCGACGTATCAAAAAATCAGAATGATTAGAATTCAATGAAATAAAAAAGTGGAGAACGGTATGCCAGAACGCTTCCCGGAAATGATAGGAAAGTACAAGATAGAAGGAATTGTCGCAAAGGGCGGCATGGGCGTTGTGTTCAAGTCGACGCATCCCACGCTTAAGCGTCCGGTCATCATAAAAAAACTGACTGCCAAAAAGAATTCTGCAAGCCTTGAGCGCTTTAAGCGGGAGGCGCAGATTCTGAACGATTTGCAGACGCCGTACATCGTGCATCTGAACGATTTGTTTAAGGAGGGAACCTCCTATTATCTTGTTGAGGAATATGTTGACGGCATGGCGCTGGACAAGCTGCTTCAGAAGCAGAGCGTCCTTAGCCCGCAATGTGCGCTTTTGATTCTACAGGATGCCTGCTTTGCGCTTAAGTACGCCCACTCAAAGAATATCGTGCACCGCGACATCAAGCCGGGAAACATCCTTATTTCGCGCCGAGCGGAAATAAAGCTCACTGATTTTGGCATTGCGAGCGACAACGCCGGGGACGATTCTCTTACACAGAGCGGGGTTGCGCTGGGAACTCCTGCGTACATGCCGCCCGAGCAGTTTGAGGACAGCGCAAAGGTTGACTGCCGGGCCGACATTTATGCTCTGGGCGTTATGCTGTACGAGATGGTGACGGGAACAAAGCCGTATCCAGGAACGCTTTCCATGGAGACGCTCAGCATCATAAAAAAAGGAAAATATAATTCTCCGCGAAAAATAGACCCGACGATTCCGCGCGTGGTGTGCCGCCTTATAAGCCGTATGCTCCGTCCGAACGCCGCAAAACGCTTTCAGTCGACGGTTCCGGTGCTGAAAATCATAAAGCGCTTCCTTAAGCATTACGACACCCATGCCGTGCGCGTTGAGCTTGCGCGCATGGTGCTTTCCAAGACGCTCGTCAAGGAGCCTGAATATGTTCCCAAGGATCGAAAACTCAAGAAAATTCTGTTTTTGGCTCTGAGCCTGTGCCTTGCAGCCGGGGCGATTGCGTTCTGCTGGGCGCATGGGCTTATTCACCGTACGCTGCTCCGCCGCTGGTATACGCCGGTGCGGATTGAGATGCTGGTGCCTGCCACGGCGGTTGCTGGCTCAGACGTGCCAATCAATGCCTTTTTCTATGAAAATGACGGCGAAAAAATGCTGTGAGAGTTAAGCGTACATTTTGAAAGGAGTAAATATGCGTATTAGCAAGGAATTATACATGAAGTTCCCAGTTATACTAAGAGAAAAATTATTAAAAGGAGAACTTGAGTTTCCGGAAGGTACGTTATTCGAATATGCAGATGTATTAGCATATAGAGCAGTATCACGAGCAAAGGGAGATAAAACACAGGTGAACCGAGAAGATTTTCGCTCATACTTTGAGGAGAAGAAAACGCCTAAAAAAGTACGTGGGACAGATGAGCTTTGTGCAGACTCTCATTATTATGGAGTGTCATTATTTACGAACAGGAAAATAATAGAACGCCAAATGAAATTTCCTAATCCCCGTAAGAAACTAGCACAAGGCTATGTAAGTCAATCATATGGGCCGCAAGAGACGAAAAACTTTCATGTATGCTGGTGGCTGTATGAAGGAGCCGAAATAAAAAGTTTTAAAGTTCAAGAGGAGGAAGAACAATGAAAGAAATACTTTGTTTTTGCATAAACGGTGAGAACATTTATCGCGACCAAATACTTGTGGAATATAACGATGTTCCGATATTTTTTATTTGCAAAGGATTATCAGGATATTACGGAGTTTTATGTGTAGATACCGAAGAAATGAGGTATGTAGTAGTAAGGACATCAAGTATAGAAATATCAAGAATGCTTAACGGAGAACTCACAATGTATGATTTTTTTGTGGGACATGCGACCTATTGGGAAGTGGAGACGTCAACAGAGATAAATTCTGACGTAGTAAAGTTAAAAGAGATGAACGAAGCAGTCAAACAGAATTTTCCAGAGTCAGGAGCATATTATGAGATTTTAACGGATGATGAGCAAGACTATGCCAAAAGAATAGAAACTGAAGCACGTGGAGATTATTCCCGAATATACAGTAAGAAAATTTATTCAGAGATATTCACACTTGGAGAAATGGAAGCCTCAGCATATAACGTGATAAAAACGGTACAAACCCCCAGAATGGGAGTGTTGACACTTGGAGGATACATGAGTATAAAAGTATCGAACAATAGCGAAGAGCTAATCAATTATGCGGCCTAAGGAGAGTTAAAAAATGAGCGAGACGAAAGACGTAAGAGGAATATTAAAGTTAGAGCAATTATTATTTGACAAGCTAGAATTTCGCAGGATAGGATTTAAGACGGTGAGTAGGCTTGAAATGGATATACAGGTAGAAATATACCAGAGAGATGATGCAATTGGAGAATATAAAACAACGTTAATATTTACTGGAACGAAAGCTGGAGAATATGAATTAGCAATAAGTCTAAGTGGATATTTCCATCTAGAAGAAAATTCAGGATTAAGCAAAGAAGACGTGAATGCTTTAATTAGCCGGAACAGCGTATCAATAATGCTGCCGTATTTGAGGTCAGAAGTGTCGATATTGACTGCACAGCCCGGAGTAGATTGTGTAGTGCTTCCTACGTTTAACGTGAATAAACTATTAGACTTAGAATAAAGATAGATATCGAAGTGAGCATTAAGTAGGCATAGCGAAGGATGTTCACGAAAAACAAAAAGCGAGGAG
>CAKZZR010000115.1 GCA_937885475.1 uncultured Treponema sp. | reverse complement strand
TAAAGTCAGAGTGATTTTGAAAACAAATCTTCTCCTTTGCGCTATTTTTTGCAATACTTTGCTTGCTTTATATGTTCGGAATTAATGCATTTACCCTGCCAAGCACCAATGCCTGCGAGCTTCCTCACACCTTGAACTGGTTCATCTGTCCGCCGATTTCGGCAATGGAATCCTTCATGTCGGCGGCAATGCCAGAAAGCACGGCACCAGCCTCGTTGATTTTCTGAGCGCCAACAGACATCTCATCCATGCTGGTCTTCATGCTGTTGGAGGCATTCTGAAGCCCCTCCATGTTTCTAAGGATAAGCTTGTTGCCCTCCGTCATCTCATGCGCGGCGCTGGTAACTTCGGTCGTGCTGTTGTTCATGGACCTCAGGCTGTCGATAATCTGCTTTGAGCCTTCGTTCTGCTCGTCCATGGCAACCTTAATCTCGCGCACCAGCTGATTGGTCTGCCCAATCTCATCAGACACGACGGTAAAGGCCTGGCTTGACTCGCGCGACTCGGACACAACCTCAACGATAGAGTCCTGAATGCTGTTAAGCTGCTCGCCGATTGTCTTTGACTGTGCAGTGGAAGTCTCAGAAAGCTTACGGATTTCGTCTGCAACGACGGCAAAGCCCTTTCCTGCCTCTCCCGCGTGAGCCGCCTCAATCGCCGCGTTCATGGCAAGCAGGTTCGTCTGCTCCGCGATTGCAGAAATAGCGGCATTCGCTTCCTGCAGCATCTTTGACTTTTCCTCAATCTGCTGGATTTTCTCGTTCACAATCTGCTGCTTTTCCTGACCGGCAAGCGCGCCCTTCTCTAGCTGCGCAAACGAATCGGACATCTTTTCTACGGAATGGTTTACCGACTGAATGTTGCCGACCATCTGCTCTACAGCAGTGGAAGCCTGCGTTACGCCGTCCGACTGCCGGCGAATCATATGCTCAAGGGACTCAATGTTTGACGCAATCTCGTTTACGGCACCGGCAGTTTCCTGCACGCTGTGCGCCTGCTGCGTAATCTGCCCATGAACGCTTCCGATGTTCGCAATAATCTGCGTGATTGCGCTGGACGTATTCTGCATGCTTTCCGTAAGATTGTTTCCCACTGCGTTAAGCTTTCCTTCTGAAGTCTTGACGTTTCCGATTATGGAATCAAGCTTTTCGATGAATTTATTCTCGCTTTCAACAAGCGTTCCAAAAACCTTGAAAATCGTGCGGTTCGTTATATTAACGCGCTTTGTCAAATCTGCGTCGCCCGAAGAAAGATCGAGCACCGCGTTGTTCAGCGTGGTAAGCTGCTTTATCATCGCCATAATCTGCGAAAGCAGGACAACCACAATCACAACCGCAAAAATTGAGGCAAGGAGCGACCTGTGACCATAGCGAAAGAAATCCGCCGCAGTGAACGGCTTGAACAGAACCATGTGCCACTTTACCAAATCAATCGGCGCAAGCACGTACTCTCCTTCCTTCGTCGTATGGAACATAAAATCAGAGGGATTGTTTGTAATGTCGCGCAGCTCTGGCATCTCATCAACGACAGAAAGCTTCCGCTCCAATATGGAAGCATCCAAAGCACCGGTAATCTCAAGCAAATCGTTGTAAAGGTACATTGTCACAGAAGAATCCAGACCATCGTACATGCTGCGAATCATGTCGGTCAGCGGAATTCCCGTTCCCACGATTCCGATTGGGCGACCGTTCTCCTTTACGACGGCATTCACCCACAGGTTCGTCGACTTGAGCGAAGGATTGTAGTTTATATTGAAATTATATTCCTCCGTCTCATACATGGTCATCTTGTACCAGTATTCGTCGGGATTGTCCGGGTTGACAACGTAGCCATATTTCATGTCGCTCCAGAATTCCTTGTTCACGTCCGAAACCCAGAAAATGGACTTTGACCTGAAGGAATTCTTAAAGGAATCAAAATCACGGAACGCGATATCCTTTATCTCCTCGTCGTCAGGATTCATAAGGTATGCCTTGATGCTCGGCATTCGCATCATCTGGCGCACCAAGGTCAGCTGTTCGTTCATGCTCGCCTCAAAGCGGGTGCCATTGACACGGGCAACCATCTCCATGTCGTCCCTGGCTTCAACTCCGAATGATCTTCTTGAAGTTGTTTCCACAAGAAAATAAATTCCCAGCACAACAACAATTCCGCACAACGCGGAAAGCAAAAAACGTAAAGACTTAGAATTGTTCATAATACACACATCATACCGCACTTTTTTTTAAATCTCACGCTTTTTTTTCATTTTATTGAAAAATCTTCCCCCCCCCCGGATATTTTTCTTGCAATTTCATTTTTTAGTTTTATAATATCCCCATAATCACGCAACACCAAATGGCAGTGCTTTTACCGCCAAGGGAGACTCTACATGAAAATATTCAAATCACTGGGCTTTCGCCTTCTTGCCGCAATCGGAGTTGGAGTAATCATCTACTCCGCGATACTGATTGCCCTTGTTGACAACCGCCTGAACAGCGGCCTTATCTCGTTCTTTGAGGACGACCTTGTAAGCGAGGAAGAAAGCGTTACGGCAGAAGTAAAAGACGTCCAGAATGAGCTTGCCACTGCCGTACATTGGCTCCAGCTTTCCGCAAACTCCGAATATCCGAACCGCGGGCTTGACCGAGGTCTTTACAACACGCTCGCGCAGAATGCAACAGAAATATTCGGCTTAGCCAGCGTGGTTTTCTTTGACGAGCGCGGAACACAGCTTTCCGACAGCCATTACGGAACCATACCAAAATCAGACTTCGTACAAAAAGCGCTTAACGGCGCGGAATCCACCAACATTGTTTCCATGGGATACGACCTGTTCGCAATCTGCTCCGTGCCAATCCGCTATAACGGAAGGGTCGTCGGCGGTATTGTCGCTAAAAAGCAGATAAGCTCAGACGAATTCGTTCAGAGCCTTGCAGACTTCATGGACCTTGAGTTCACTATTTTTGACGGAAACACACGCGCATACACCAGTCTTGAGGGAATGAAAGGAACACAGGCAAACGCGGACTTCATACGCAAGGCGGAGCGCGGAGAAAAAACGATTACCATTGCGACTATCGCAGGTGCGCCGCACATCGTAAACTACTTCCCGTTCTATGACAACGACGGAAACTTCCTTACGACGCTCTTTATTGGAAAGACGCTCAAATCCGTAGAGGAAATCTCACAGGGAATCTTCGTTCCTCTTTTGGTGATTGCAATCCTGTTCACCGTCGTGCTTCTTGCGCTGCTCATCGTATTCGTATATCGCAGCATCATCATGAAGCTGCTTTCCGTAGGAAAGGCGGTCGCAAACCTTTCTTCTGGCGAGGCGGACCTTACCTACCGGCTTCCGGTCAAGGGAGAGGACGAACTTGCAGACATAGGGCGCAACATCAACACTTTCATCGAGCTGCTTCAGAACATCATCCTCAAGCTCAGCGGCGCGCAGAAGGAGCTTGAGCAGATTGGCGAAAACCTCGGCACCAACAGCCAGGAGTCGGCAAGCGCAACCGCCCAGATTATGGCTAACATCGATTCCGTGCGAAAGCAGTCGCAGACACAGTCAGAAGCAGTCGTCAACACCTCACGCATTCTGAACACGTCCGGCGAGCATGCAGGGGCGCTCGGCGACCTCATCAACAATCAGGCGGCCGGAATCACGGAATCCTCTGCCGCAATCGAGGAGATGCTCGGAAACATTTCTTCCGTAACGAGCACAGTAAAGAAGATGGCAGACAGCTTCAAGATTCTTGACGTGAACGTGGGCGACGGAAATTCCAAGATGTCGAACGTTGCAGAAAAGGTAAATCAGATGTCTGAGCAGTCGTCCATGCTGCTTCAGGCGAACAACATGATTGCGTCGGTTGCCTCGCAGACGAACCTGCTTGCCATGAACGCGGCAATTGAGGCGGCTCATGCGGGCGAAGCCGGCAAAGGCTTCAGCGTCGTTGCGGACGAAATCCGAAAGCTTGCGGAAACATCAAGCGCGCAGTCAAAGAACATCAACGAGGAGCTTAAGAAAATCTCCCAGTCAATCACCGAGGTCGTTTCGCTCTCCAAGGACACGCAGACGGCATTCAACGGCATCGTAAATCAGATTACCACTACGGAACAGCTGATGCAGCAGATTGACAACGCGATGAACGAGCAGGAGAACGCTTCCCACCAGATTCTTGAGGCGCTGAGCGACATGCGTAACCAATCAATAGAGGTAAATGAAAAATCCTCTGAGCTCAAGACTGGCGTTACCGAAGTCCAGACGGACATGAACAATGTAAGCCAGATTTCGGACGTTATTCTTGGAAGCATGGACGAGATGGCAGCCGGCTCAAAGCAAATCAACAGCTCATCACAGAATGTTGCGGACCTTGCAGAACAGACAAAGCAGAACATCCGCGTGATGAACGAGCTTTTGGGACAGTTCAAAGCATAAAAAAATGGCGGTCAACGAACCGCCGTGCTTTTATAAAAAACTACAGGACGCCTGCGCCGGTTTTTAAGGACAAAAGAACCGAATCGCAGGCGTTTTCTATTAAAAAGTACAGAAGATTCTTTAGCTGGTCAACAGAATCCGCAGGAACCACGGAGGACGCCGCCTCCGCCGGAGACACAGAGGAAATGAACGAAAGATAGCGAAGCCCTTCCCCGCCCACGAATACGGGATAGCCGCTCTTGGCGCAGTTAGAACACAAAAAGCAGTTTTCGTGCTGGGCATAAAAGCCGCCGGTATACAAAAGCTCGCCGCAGCGCGCGCACGCCGCACCGTCCGGCTGAAGGCCGAGCAGCTCAAGGTAGCGCCACAAAAAGCGTATCAGACCGGAGACTGCCGCATCCTGCGCCTGGCAGACGTCAAGACCATGCAAAAAACCGTTCACCAGCGCCCAGCATACTTCGCTGTTTCCCGCGCACTTAGTCTTAAGCGCAACCTCAGCAGCAAGGGAGGCAGCGCAGGACTTAAAGATATTCTCGCGGAACGAGGGGTGATATTCCTTTACGTCAAAATCAGAGATTTTATAACTTCCCTTTGAGAAAGAAAGGTAGAGAATTCCGGTATTCCATGTGGAAACCAGCGAGCGGAGACGGCTTTTTCGACCGCCATACAGAATGCCGTACACAACGCCTTCCTCCTTTGTAAGAAAACAGACGCTGGCATTGTTCTCGCCTGACGGCTTTATGGAAATGACGGTGGCAAGCGTAACAAGATTGCGCTGCATGGCTAGCGCAGAATCTCAAGATTCTTGTTGTTCCGCATATCGTTAACCGCGTCAGTTATGACGCTCGCAATATCCTCCACGTTTTCAGCCCATGATGAGCCAAAAGATGTGAAGAAATAGGTGTTCTTTATGTCGCACAGGCGCGAGAAGCGTTCTTTTATGAGCTGCATGAGGACAGCGACATCCTCCTTGCTCGCTCCGACCGCAATCAGCATGAATTCATCGTCACCGCAACGGTACGCAAGCGCACTTCGGTTCTGCACGGAACGGAAGCTGTCCGCCACAATTTTTATTGCCTCTGTACCAAATTCGCGGCCGTACTTTTCGTTCAGTTCTGAAAGCCCCTGAATGTCGGCATAGATGACGCCGGCAGACTTAAGGTTCGTGTATTCCGTCGCAATAAGATAGGCGTATTTTTCGATATTGAACAAATCCGTAAGATCGTCATGCTCTGCCTTTGACATAATCTGATTGGTCTCAAAACCGCTTGAGCTTATGTTGCGCGCAAAGACGACGGCAATTGACGGCTCCACGTCGGAAACATGGACGGAAACATTGTACCACTGATACTTATTGTCTATGTAGCGCCGGAACGTTCCAGAGATGACATCCCCAGGATTCATTGCCTTAAGGCGGTCAAAGGAGAACTTTTCCTTTGCTTCCGCAAGGTCTTTTGGATGTATGGTCTCAAAAATTTTCTCGTAGATGGTGTCCACGTCCATGAGCGGGATTTCCTTGGCCTCGTTGTCCTCAAAGATGATGTTGCTCACCTCTGAAGAAAGCAAATCGACCTTAAGAATCTCGGAATACATGTTCTGCGCGACCTGAGAAAAATACCAGTTGAGCGAGCGGATGTCCTTATGGAACAGTTCCATCTGCTGAGACATGGTGTCAAGCCGCTTTTTTGAGTCCGAAATGTCGACGAAGGTTACGAGAATAGCAAGGCAGTCGCCGTCCTCTATTTTGAGCGGCTGGAAGGTAACGCTGTTCCACACGCCGTTGTTGCGCTGATACACAAATTCCGCATGCTGTTTGATGTCAGAAAACTTTTTTCGCAGATGCTGGCGGTCAAACGTAACGAGCGCAAGGGAACGGTATTTTGGAGCCATGGACTTGTTCACTTCCTCAAGTATATTGCTGTCCCAATCGTGAACGACCGGCTCCTCATAATAGTCTTCTTCATAAAAACTCTTTATTGCTATTACCTTGTTGTTTGAAATGTCAAGAATATAAATACCTTCAAAGCGCTTTGAGGCATAGGCACTGATTTCTTCCAATGTGATTCCTAAATCGGATAATGCTTTGCAGTTCTTCGTCTTCACTGTTAACTCCTAACTGTTCCATTATAACATAAAACCGCCATAGTAAAAGAAAAATCAGTTTTTTTGTGATTTTGCCTTCTCCGATATTGACAGTTTTCGGCGGATTTTATATAGTATAAACACGTTCGACAATGAACTTGGGCTATTAGCTCAGTAGGTAGAGCACCGCCCTTTTAAGGCGGCTGTCTCAGGTTCGAATCCTGAATAGCTCAAAGGCTTCTGCAATTGCGGAAGCCTTTTTTAATGTCCGGGCGTTCTTTTTGTGCGGCAGGCAGACGAATAATATGGAACAATCCGTGCTTTTGATGTAAAATAAATGAACTTCGCTACAAAAAAAGATTCTTGGGAGGGACTTTTTATGAGAGCAACCGACATCATTTTAAAAAAACGCGGATTTTTTGCCCGCACTGCCGACGGAAAATAGGTAACGGCAGATTCCACAGTCCTTTCTAAAGAAGAAATACAATTCATCGTGGACGGGTATGTAAGCGGAACCATACCGGAATACCAGATTTCCGCGTTTTTGATGGCGGTTTATTTTAACGGCATGACCGCAGAGGAAACCGGCTTCCTTACCCAATGCATGCTCCATTCCGGCGACGTGATTGACCTGCACGACCAGGAGGACAAAGGCTTGCACGGACCTTTTGTAGACAAGCATTCAACGGGCGGCGTGGGCGACAAAATCTCTCTTCCCCTCGCCCCCATCGTGGCTTCCTGCGGCGTTCAGATTCCGATGATGAGCGGGCGTGCGCTCGGACACACGGGAGGCACGCTCGACAAACTTGAATCCATAAACGGCTACACCGTGCAGCTTTCTCCAGAAAAATTCAAGGCGCTGATTGCCGAAGACGGCTATGCCATGACCGGGCAGACCAAGGAAATCGTTCCCGCTGACCGTCTGCTGTATGCGCTCCGCGATGTAACCGGCACGGTGGAATCCATTCCGCTCATCACGGCAAGCATTCTTTCCAAAAAGGTTGCTGAAGGCTCGGACTGCCTCGTATTCGATATAAAAAGCGGCTCCGGCGCATTCATGAAAAGCCGGGAGGACGCACGGGAACTTGCGCACTCATTGGTCAGCACTGCCTGCGCGATGAAAAAAAAGGCGGTGGCGCTCATCACGAACATGGACACGCCGCTCGGCAAAAAAATAGGAAACTTCCTTGAGATAGAGGAGACCATGGACTGTCTTAAGGGAACAGGACCTGCCGACGTAATGGAAGAAACGTACGCGCTGAGTGCAGAGATGATTCTGCTTGCTGGCAAGGCAAAGGACAGGGAGGAAGCCCGCGCGCTGGCAGAAAACGCCGTGCAGAGCGGCAAAGCCTATGAGCTTTTTATGAAAAACGTTGCCGCTCAGGGAGGCTCACCCGCAGAGCTTGAGGCGCAGTACGGAAAGCGCCGCTCCCCTTTTTCTTCCGTACTTACAGCGGAACAGGACGGCTACATTTTTATAGAAAGCTACAAGACCGGCATGGCAGGCGTTACATTGGGCGTAGGACGGAGCAAAACCACCGACAGCGTCTGTGCAGAAGCAGGCATAATCCTTAGAGCGGTAAGCGGCGACTACGTACACAAGGGCGACGTTCTCATGGAAATCTACGGAAAGAACGCCGAAAGCGTTGCGGACGGTACCGAGCAGCTGAAAAAGGCCGTAAGCTATTCCGCCGAGCCGCCCAAAAAGCAGCCGCTCATCTATGAAACCGTACTAAATTCGTAAAGGAACATAAATTGAAGACATTCACAAAAAAAGCAGTTTCCAAAGAGACGGTCATGAACCTGCACAACCGGTTCGGCGTTGAGTTGTTGGAAGCGTCCATTCTTGCCCGCCGCGGCATTACCAGCGGACAGGACATCATGTACTATCTTGAGAACGACAAGCGTTTTACCCATCAACCTTTTTTGTTCAATGCAATGGAGGATGCTGTAAGCCGCATAACGGATGCAATTGAGGAAGGCGAAAAGGTTCTTATTTTTGGCGACAAGGATGTGGACGGCGTTACCAGCACGGCGATTCTGTACGGTTATCTGAAGGCTCAGGGCTTGGACGTGCAATGGAGACTTCCGGTCGGCGAGGACGCATATGGACTTTCCATCGAGGCTGTGGATGAATTCATGAAATCAACAGGCGGCTACGGTTCGCTCATCATAACGGTTGACTGCGGAATCAGCAACGTGAAGGAAATTGCATACGCGCGAAAGCTGGGGCTGGACGTTATCGTAACCGACCACCACAACCCGCCGGAAGCACTGCCCGACGCGACAATCTTCCTTGACCCAAAAATGGAGGATTCCGGGTACCCATTCAAGGACATTTCCGGCGCGGCAGTAGCCTACAAACTCGTTTCGGCGCTAAGGTTCAGCAAATCGGATTTTTACAATCAGGACATCGCACTGCTTGACGTGCATAAGAATCAGGACGGAACATTCCGCGTTGACTGCATAAAGACGAGGAACCTAATTCAGAAAAAAACATGGTCAAAGACGTTCCTGCCGGGGGAATACTCAATCTATGACACGACGCTGGCGGATTTTTTGCGCGGCGAGCAGATTTTTGTATGGAACGAAAAGCTTGTAAAGGCACACCTGCGTGAACTGTTCGGTAGCGGTGTTGACTTTCAGGTGCTGGACTTGCAGCCTGAAATTGCAAAGCTCATTCCTTCCGTTCAGAACAAGTCGCTTACAGACATAAAGGAGCTTTCAAAAATCGCGCGGTATGCAGAGGAAGCCATGACTGAGATTCAGGGCTTCTACAATATCTTCGTGACCTTTGCAGAAAAATCACAGGCAAAGCACTACCCCAAGCACGAGACAGATTCCGCACAGGACATGCAGCTGGTGGGCATTGCCGCCCTGGCGGACATAATGCCAATGAAGAACGAGAACCGCATTTTTGTAAAGAACGCGCTCAGCGCCATAAATTCAGGAAAGAGACGTAAAGGCATTGCCGAACTGCTTGCCCGCATGGAGCTTGCCGGAAAGACGATCACCTCCACCGACCTTTCGTGGAAACTGATTCCCGCTCTGAACGCCTCCGGCAGGATGGGTCAGTCAGACCTTTCGCTGAACCTGCTTATCTCCGACGATGCATCAGAACGCAACGCCCTTGCCGACAAAATCATCGCACTTAATGAGCAGCGCAAAATCTATGTTTCCGACGGAGAGCTGTACACGGCAAAGCAGGCCGAGGAAAATTTCAAAAAATTCAACGGAAAGCTCTGCATCGTCGTCGACCCGCGCATTAACCGTGGCATAACCGGCATTCTTGCGGCAAAAATCATGCAGAAATACAATGTGCCAGCCATTGCCATAACGTTTACAGAGGACGGAACTACGGCTGTAGGCTCAATGCGCAGCTGCCGAAACTGCATCGCGACGGATTTTCTGGACTCCTTTGGTGATTTTTTTATAAATCACGGCGGGCACAATGCGGCTGCGGGATTCAGTTTTGAAAAGCAGAAACTGAACGATTTTATGCAAAAAGCATTCTCGCTGGCATCCAGTCTTACGCTTGACGAGCAGGAGTCTGCCGTTGAGGTTGACGCGGAGCTTCCGAGTGAGTACATAACGCCGGAACTCCTCAAGGTCATCGATTTGTTTGAGCCCTTCGGTGAAGGAAACGGAGACCTGCTGTTCATGTCAAAATCACTCAGGGTGCAGGACGCTGTAATCGTAGGAAAAAGCGAGCGCCAGCACCTTAAGCTTGTCTTTGACTGCGGCAAATTCAAGTTTCCCGCAATGTTCTGGGGAGAAGCGGAGCGCCTGAACCGGGATTTCAGAACCGGCGACAGTCTGAGCATTCTCTATACCGTGTCGCGGAACACATTCAACGGAAACGTAACGCCGCAGATGATACTGCTGGACACAGAAAAAACGCTGTAATCAGCGCAAAAAAAGAGGAATTTATGAAAAGAACCTGTCTACTGACCATTATTCTGAGCCTCGCCCTCTTTCAGGCGTTTCCGGCTCACGTTGCCTTTCAGAATGAGAATTACAACGGAGCGGTTATGTACAACGAGACCGCTTCATATGGCGGAGCTGTTTTTGCACGCCTTAGCATGAAAATTCTGCGCTCCCCCAAAAAGAAGGGCGCACAGGACGTAAAGGCGGTGCTGCAGCTGTACCGCGACGACAAGCGCATTGAGACCGCGCAGTTCTATTTTCTGAATTCGCGCACAAAGCGGCTTTCCACGCCGGAAATGCTCGCCGCAGTTCCGGTGGGAACGGAGGTTTCCACGGGCGCGGACTATTCGCTTAAAATCATTTTTTCGGCAGGAATTCCCGGCGAGAACGCCAAGGAGCTGATTCTTCCGCTCACTATAAAACCAGAGGCAGAGAATCCTGATGCCGGAGTGGCAGTGCCTTTGGAGCCGGTGCAAAACCCAGGAATGACAGCGGAGCGCGTTACCCAGCAGCAGAAACTGCTTGATGTCATAGAAACGGTTGACGAGAACGGCATTTTTTCGCAGAAAGCGTTCGTTCTTCCGCTAAAAAACGCTGTAAAAGCCTCTTCCTTCGCTCAAAAGCGGAGCCAGACCTATTCCAGCGGAACCACAAGGACGATTCTGACCACCGGAAACGAATATCAGCTTCCCGACAACACGGAAATTTTTGCGGTCTCGGACGGAAGGGTTCGCTTTGCAGAATTTGCAGGTGCAAACGGCTGGACGGTCGCAATTGAGCATCTGCCGGGACTGTATTCCGTCTATAAAAATCTTGGCTCGCTGAACGTCAGGGAAGGAGAAAGCGTGCGTCAGGGCGAAAAAATCGCGCTCTCCGGCTCAGGGCAGGAAAAGGACGCGCATCCGTTTCTTTGGGAAGTCCGACTGAACGGAGCCGCCGTCTCACCGGAATTCTTCCTTCAGGATTTTGCACTTACCGCCGCGGAATGAAACAGACAAAGCGTCGCCCATGCACGTACAGCAAAAATGCAAGGCCGGCGTGAGGCATAAAAAAGCACATAAAAAGAGGGCGCGTCATTCCCGGCGCAGCGCAAGCGTTCCGTTTTCCACAAAAACGCCGTAATAAATGCCCGCCTCGCACGCGGCCAAGTTCACCGTGTATTTTTTTGAAAAGCCCGTTATCAGGACAGAAAAGGGACTCAGCGCGAAATTTGCAATCTTATACAGATTTTTCTGCTCCCTCTCGTCGTTTCCAAAAAGGCAGCGCCGGTTCTCCAGATAGTACGGAGCCAGGTTCGTTCCCGGTCTTCTGTTCATAAAAAACGCATGGCGCGGGATTACGGAATTCGTTCCGTAGATTTTTTCAGGGAAGGAATAGATTTTGTCCCCGAATTCCGCAGTAGAAAAATCCACTGCAAGAAACGATGCCGGCCAGGAGCGCTCAATAACCGCTATGTCGTCTCCCTGCCGGTTCAGGACGGCGATTTTTGCGCTCACAGTGTCGCCTTCAGGCGTGTTGCTGGAACCATATAGGATGACCCGCAGCACCTGATGGGAATCAGGAGAAACCGCCGCATATGAAAAAAAACTCACCAAAAAATTAAAGCCATTCCACACAAGGATAAAGCTGAAGGTCAGCACGAGAACAGAAAAGAATGCGGAGCGCAGTTTTTTTGCCTTCATGCTATTCCTTAAGCAATGCAATGAATGCGGCCTCGTCAATAACGGGAATGCCAAGCTTTGCCGCCTTCTGATTTTTTGAGGAGCCGCTCGATGTGTCGTTCGTGACCAGATATGACAAATCCTTTGTTACCGAGGACTTGCAGGTGCCGCCGTTTTCCTTGACCAGCTTTTCAGCCTCGCTCCGCTTTATAGAAAGTTCGCCGGTAAAGCAGAAGGACTTTCCCTCAAGCTTTCCTCCGGAGCTTGTTTCAACCGTTATAACGGACTGCGAAAGGCGGCGGATTTCCTCGGCGTTCTCAGAAAGACCTTCCACGGCAATTGCCGCCATAGTCTCTGCAAAACCGTAGACTTGAGCCGCCTGCTCCGTCGTCATGGCAAGCAGTTTTTCCACCGTGTTGAAGCCGGCGGAAACAAGTTTTTCCACCGTGGTTTCGCCGATTCCCTCAATATCAAAGCCGGCGATATACACAGGAAGCGGAATGCGCCGCCTGTTCTGAATGGAAAGCAGAACCTTCTGCGCGCCGAGGGATTTTTTTTCGGCGGCTATGCTCTGCTCGTTCAAAAAGAACGGTGTCAAATCCTCCTCGGTAAGAGTGTACAAATCAGAAATCGAGCGAACCTTTCCGCTGGCAAAGAGCGCCTGCACCAAAGTCTCTCCCAAATCGCGTATATCAAGCGTCTGCACCCACTTCATCAGCTGATGCAGGACGCGCTTTCCGCATTTTTTGTTCGGGCAGAACAGGCGGGAGCCTTCGTCCTTAAGAGGAGTTCCGCAAGTCTCGCAGCGTTCCGGCACAGAAACATCGGTCTCCATGCTGGAATTATCGTGCATGGCACGCTCAATTTTTGGAATTATCTCGCCTCGCTTAACGACAACCACCTTGCAGCCAAGCCTTACGCCAAGCGCACGCATCGTGTCGGGATTCGCAAGGCTTGCCCGCTGCACGACAGTTCCGTTCAGCTCAACCTCATCAAAAACAGCGACCGGCGTGTAGGTTCCTCCGTTTATGCTCCATTCAACCTTGCGGAGCGTAGAAACTGCCTCCTCAAGGCTGAATTTAAAGGCAATCTGCCTGTCAGGGCGCGCACGGCTTGCGTCCGAAAAATTAATCGTCCGTTCCTTAACCACAAGACCATCAATATCAAAATCAAGCGCTTTGCGCTTCTCCATGACGGACGCTCGGTAGGCAATGACCTCATCGGGCGACGCGCAAATTTTGAGCACGACCGTCTTAAACCCGCAGGCTGAAAGCCACTTAATTTTTTCTTCTTCGTCAGCAAAGGGCTGCTCTCCCGACACAGAAAGCGCGTCGTAGGTGATGAGCGTAAGGAATTCGCTTCCCTCTCCGTCCTTGCGCTTCATAAGTCCGTTGGCGGCATTGCGGCAGTTTGCCTTGTCGCTGAATTTAGTGCGGTGAACCTCGTGGGTCATGATGACCTCGCCGCGAACTCCGCCGGTAAAATGAATGAGGTTTCCGTTGGTATCATACAGAAACGGAAGCACGCCGCTCATCTTGCGGGCGTTTTCGGTTATATCGTCGCCAATGGAGCCGTCTCCGCGGGTTACGGCTCGAACAAGTCGTCCGTCCTCGTATTGCAGCTCAAGAGAAGCGCCATCAAGCTTGTATTCAACAAGATATTCCGGGTACACATGCCTTTCTGCCCAGACAAGGAACTGCTCAGGGTCAGCGGCCTTTTCCTGACTTCCCATGGGCATTATGTGGGGCGTTTTTTTGAAGTTGCCGGAATCCGCGCCGACTTTTTTAAGAATCTCGTTTTCCGGATCGAGCGTCTTAAGCTCATCCCAGAGCGCGTCAAATTCCGCGTCCGAAATCTCTCCTTCACCGTTGTAATAGGATTCCTGATATTTTTTTATGAGCGGAACAAGCTCCTTTACGCGGAGCGCACGGCGGCTTTCATCTGCCGCCTCGTCTACGTCAAACAAATCTGCCATACTATATTTTTTCAAACAGAAGCTCGCTTATCACACGCTCCTGCTCAAGTCCCTTGCGTTCAAATTTAGTCTCCGGTCTCCATTCCTGATGCGGGGCAAAGCCGTCATAGCGGTTCTTAAGACCGGGAGTGTTCTCCAGCTGCTCAAGCCCGAATTCCGCATAGGGGCGCCAGTCCGTCACAAAATACAGATAGCCGCCGCTTGCAAGCTTGCGGACCATAAGGTCGGTTCTCGGCCGCTGAATCATCCGGCGCTTAAAATGCCGCTTTTTCTGCCACGGATCCGGAAAGAACACATGAAAGCCGTTCACTGCTCCGTCTACGAACATCGTGTCCAGCACCTCAAGCGCGTCATGCTGAATGATATACAGATTCTTCAGGTCGCGGGCGCGGATTTCGCCAAGCAGTTTTCCGACACCGGGCGTATGCACCTCAATTCCAATATAATTTACGTCGGGATTGTTCTGTGCGATTTGAGCCGTTGCCGCACCCATGCCAAAGCCAATCTCAACCACAACGGGATTCGTATTCCCGAACACGTCGATAAAATTGATTTTTCCGTTTATGAAAGGAATGCACCATACGGGCGAAAGCTCCTCGTAATCACGCTGCTGCGCGCTCGTCATTCTGCCCTGCCGCAGCACATAGGTTTTTACCGCACGGTAAAACGAATTCCCATTCCCCCCGTCATCCGAGGACTCAACCGAAGCCGAAGCATTCGTGCTAAAAACAGTTTCTCTACTCATAATTTCCTTAATCTATTCATTCTCAGTTTTTTCCGTATTCTTATAAACCGGCGGAAGCATATACACCACGGTATCGCCGTCAGACACAAGGCAGGAACGATAATACGCCGATTTTTTATTTGAGGCAAAAATAAGCCTATCAGACTTCCAGTTGCTGCGCTTCATGCCGTAATACAAAAGCATGCCGTCCTCGTCATACAAGGCAAGCTCCTCGCGGAACGAAAGCGACGCGGAGCTGAGTTTTTCGCGCAGGGATTCCGCAGGAACGGCAAGGAACGAGTCATCATAGGAAATGGAGAACGTACGGCTGACCGCATTTTCCTGCGCATCAACATAGGTAAGATTGTATACGCCGGTCTGAATCCGCTCATTGAAGGGAATGCAAAGCTCCGTATAGCCAGCCCACTGCTTCTTGTCATTCGCAAAGACAATCGGCTCCGTACAAATCCATTGATATTTATTTTCCGCGCACTGAACCTCTAGCCGCTCAACCCGGTGAACGTCGCTGCTAGTCTCCGCAAATACGGCAAGCCGCGCCGTTGGAAGGGCAGTTTCCGCCGCATAGTCAAGGACGACATAGCCAGAAGCGCCGCTCAGCTCCGGGTCTGAATCAGAGCAGGACGCAAAAAGAGCCGCAAGAACGACAATCAGAGAAAAAACGAGGTGCAAGCCAAGAGTTTTACGCCCCATACTAGAAATTGAAAATCAGATTGATGACCGTAAGGTCGCTGGCAGAGAACTGATTTACCAACGACTCAAATTTAACGGAAACCTTCTTACAGGCATCATCAAGATAAGAAAGATAGTACAAGCCCAAATCCGTTCCGCCGTCAGGAACATCGCGGTAGAAGTCAATTAGCGTTTTTTTGTTCGTGTCCGCGGTCGCCTTCATCTCGATATTTTCCTTAACTTCCTGGAACTCATCGTCCTTGTTGAACAAGGTAATCTGAAGTCTTCCCTGCTTACCGATTGAGGTTGAGCCGCCACCGAGCTTCCAGGAAACGGAAACGAGCACCCTCTTGCGCTGAAGCTCCTTTACGATTTTTGAGCGAACCTCCGGATCCATTATAAGGGCATTCACGTCGTCAACCGCAGGATACATGCTGCGCGCTTCTTTCCGGATATTTGTATTCTCGTTGTTGAGCGCAAGCTCCATGACCATCACGGAAATATATTCGGCAACGCGGGATTTTTCCATGTATTGCGAAAGCAACTTGCGGATGTCGGCAATCATCTCGTTAAAGCCTTCCGATTTGTGGAAGAGCGTTATGATGTACCAATTCATGAGACTCATGCGGTTCATGAATTTTTCCGTCATGAGCATGTAGATATTTTTTTCTTCAATAGAATATTCTTTGTTTGAGCGGATAGATTCCCACACCGGCTCCAAAATTGCCTTGCGTACGTTACCGATGACCGCATCCTTGCTTACCAGAACGGAACGGAGCTGCTTTTCGCTCATTTTTGTTTTTTCGTCAATAAGGTGCGATGGGTTCGAACGGTTATGCTTGCGCACGCACTCACACTGAATGATGGAAGCATAGATGTCGCGGTCAAACTGCTTATAGAGGAGCGAAAAAACCACGATTTTTGACAAATCCATGACCTCCTGACGGGAGGAAACGAATTCCGGCATGGAAATTTCTATCTTGGAAATGTAATCCAAGAGCAGCATGCTTTGGATTGACTGAGGAGAGAATTTATTCAAGGAAATTCCATATTCATCCACATTATCAGCAAGGCGGAAGCGGATTAGTTTTTTCTTGCGGCTGATGAAATTAGACGCCCCGTTCTCAGTCAGGATGACCTTAAGCGGAAGCTCAAGCATGTTTTTCTTCACAGATGAACCCATATTGTAAGAATAATCTCCTCGGAAGTACCGCTAAAATTATATACTACGACACTTGCATTGTAAACTGTTATTATTATAATCTATTTATATGAAGAAAAACAGTTTTTTTTTCATATTTTTTTCGCTTTTTTTCAGCGTCGCGCCGTTCCATGCACAAAGGCTGCCCGGTGCGGACGAGTGCATCAAATTGCGGACTGTTTTTCAGAAAAATGATTTTCCAGCAACGGAATTTCCGCTGGTCGCATTTGAGGACGACGGCATTCCGTTCAATATAAGAATCGACATAGGGGGAGCCGCAAATAAGCGTTTTCAGCGCAGGAACGAGGATTTTCCGCTATATTTTGTGTTCTCGACGGAGGAAGCGCTGGAAAACACGCCCTTTTTGCTGAAGCTCATGGACACGCTGGAGCTGACCTATACGAACATGCCGATTCATTTTCTGTTCTTATACGGAAACGAGATTCCGCAGTTTCAGGACACGTCAATCACCGGTGCGGAACGCTTTGTTCAGACCGACGCGGAGGGCGCCGCTCTGACTGCCGTGTGCGTGCATCTTAACAGAAAGGCGAACGCCATCATTCCGGGGGGCGGTGGCACGACGTCTCCTGCATGGCTCGTGCGACTGGTGAGCGGGGCGTTTTTTCAGAACCGCTTTTTTTATACCGTGCGGGCAAGCATGACCGGCATTTTTTACCGCCTGAACCTGCTGAAGGACGATGATGCGACCGCGCTTTTTTTGCAGAACGGCATTCCCAGCTGCGGCATAGAGCTTGCATCTTTTCCTTCGGACAGCGACTATGAGAAGCGCATGCTGAATTTCTTCAGCATGATTGTCTCCTACTTTGAGCCAGAGCAGAACGCGGAATGGGACCGGCACTACATTCCGTTTCAGATAGGAAACATCACCTATATTTTCACCGAAAACCTCAGCATTATCATAAACGTCATCGTTCTGTTCCTCATCCTGTTCATCGTGTGCGAGCTGTCGTTTTTTGTGCGTTCCCGGGCGTACGACATCTCGCACGAGGTAAAGCGAACGTGGTACATCATTCCGCTGAGCGCCTTTCTTACGGCGGTCGCCTTTTCGCTCGGTCAGGGCTTTTCGCTCGCCCTGTACCATCTGTTCAGGACGAACTACTACACGCTCATCGCGGTAAAGATTGTCTTTGCGTTCGCACTCATCTCGTTCACGTATCTTGTGCTGATACGATTTCATCTGGTGCATAACCAGCGCGTCTATTCATATCTGCTTACCATAACGAGCATCATGAACATATTTTTGTTCAGCCTTGCAGACCTTTCGCTGTTCTACCTGTTCTTCATCGCATATCTAATCATCTACATCTCGCGCCCGATGAAGCGTACCGGCACGCTTAGCGGCGCTTTTTTGGTGCTTGCCGTACCGTTCATTCTGTTTGCCGCCCAATTTGCGGTGAATGCGGACATTACCAAGTTGCGGCGCGCGGTATTCTGCCCGCTGTACGTGAACCTTGTGCTTTCGTTCGCGTTCCTTCCGTTTGAATTCCTCTGGCTCAGAATTCTTCTGCGGCTGAACCTCATCTGGAGGCACGTTGCCATGGCTCAGCGCAAGGTAATCCGTCAGAATGTCAGCGCCATCGCCTCTGCAATCGGCATTTTTGTAGTGCTGCTGCTTGTCATAACGCTCATCATTCCCGAGGAATACAAAAAGCAGTCCGAAGAACACACGGAACACGCCATTCTTGACGAAGAAGACGGGCGCATACGCATAGACGCACAGGATTCTGACAATTTCGGAACGATTACGCGGACGATTCAGGTTCAGTTTGAGGAGGTGCCGGAATGCGCGGAGCTTGCAATAATCGGCAAGGACGGAAACACCGTCCTGCATTCCGAGCTGGATTTTGTCTCTGACTACGAAAGGAACACCGACTTCTTTTTGCTGCCCTCCCGCCCGCCAAAAACGCTTACCGCGCGCTATATAGTAACCTTTCCCGGCGACTACGAGGTGGCGGTACGCGCACTGTTCACGGACAGGAATGAGGAACGCTCTGACGGCAGCCTTGTCATAGAAAAACGCAGGGCTTTTGTTCTGGGCGAAAAGGAGAACGCATGAGCACGCAGAGCTGTTTTCTCCATCTTGACATGGATGCGTTCTTTGCCTCCGTCGAGCAGCACGACCACCCCGAATGGAAGGGAAAACCCGTAATCGTAGGCGGACTTCCCGGCGAGCCGAGGAGCGTCGTTTCCACAGCGTCATACGAGGCGCGCAAATTCGGAGTGTATTCCGCAATGCCGGTAGCCCAGGCGGTACGTCTCTGCCCTGACGGCATCTACACCCACGGAAATTACCGCCGCTACTCCGAGATTTCGGCGGCAATCATGGAAATACTTTGCGACTATTCGCCGGACGTTCATCAGATTTCCATAGATGAAGCCAGCGTAGACATAACCGGAACGGAGCTGCTTTTTGGCACTCCGGAAACGCTTTCTGACGGCATACGGTGCCGCATCATGGAAAAGACAGGACTAAGCGTCTCTATCGGCGTGGCACCCACGCGCTACCTTGCAAAGCTTGCGAGCGAGGTAAAAAAGCCGGCGGGCTTTTTCCGCATTCTTCCCGGAGACGAACAGAATTTCATGCTGAGTCTTCCGCTGGAAAAAGTCTGGGGAATCGGCAAAAAAACGCTTGAGCGCCTGAACCGCGCCGGCTTCCGCACCACAAAGGACATCTTCCGCCAGTCCGAGAAGCTCCTTAAGACGCTGTTCGGCGACAGCATGGGGGCTTTTCTTTACAACACGGTGCGCGGACTTGAAACCGCGCAAAAATCAGAGGGAAGCCATTCCATCAGCGCGGAAGAAACCTTTCCGGAGGACATAACTGACACCTACGCCGCAGAAACAAAGCTGATGGAGCTGTCGCATTCGGTCATGTTCCGGCTGAAAAAAGAAAAGGCGTTCAGCAAGACCGTGATGATAAAAATCCGCTACGAGGACTTTTCAACCGTAACCGTGCAGGAAACCAGCGATGACTACATCACAAGTCAGGACGAGCTGTTTGAGCGGGCAAAAAATCTGTTCTCGCGGAAATACGAGCGTTTCCGTGGAATCAGGCTGCTTGGGCTTGGATTTGAGAACGTGCTGGACAAAAACGCGCCGCAGCAGGAACTGTTGTTTGACTTCGGGGCAAAAAAAAAGCAGGCGGTAGAGGACGCAATCCTGAAGCTTTCTGACAAGCACCCGGAAATTCAGGTAAAAAAAGCGCGGCTCATTACAAAGCCAAAACAGACTGCGATTTTTGGCGCACTCATGGCGGGTCTGCTTGCGCTTTGTGCGCCCGCTTCCCATGCAGAGGAAACGACGCTCACCGCTAGCGGAGCCGCCGCCCTTGAGTCCCCGCTTACGATGATTCCCCCGCGCGGAACGGAAGCCCCCTTCTCGCTCTTCAACCTAAAAAAAGACAGCCGTGAGATTGAATTCCTTGCGGAAGGCTGGTGGCAGGGCGAAATGACCGGCGGCATAAAGGCGACCTACGGAAAGAAAAACGGAACAGAAGCGTCCGGCACCTCTCTCATCTTTCGACAGCAGGTGGACATGTCTCTGTGGTTCATGCTGAACAGACAGTGGTATTTTGAGGCGGCGTTTGCCGACGAATTCACTAAGAACACTGTTGCGGCCGGCTTTTACGGCAAGGACACGAACCCTCTCAGGGAATTCCGCATCGCAAACCGCGGAATCGTGTTTCCGTCAGACTATTCGATAGAGCTTTTTAACCGGGGAATCGGTGGCGGCGAAAATCAAGCACCGGGAATGTACGCCCGCTTTAACGACCCAATCTCCGGCAGGTGGAAAGCCGATTTTGCGCTGCGTTACGACATGACGGAGCAGAAAGAGGCTACATTCTACGGCATGAATTCCGTTGGAACGCAAAAAACGAGCCTTTCTGACTACGTGGCTGGTCAGTTTTTTGCCCTGCCAGAAGAAAGCGCTCTTATCTCGCAGGTAAAGGCAATTTATATAGAAGATTCCAATGGCACCTACCGCGACGCGCGCGGACAAAAATACAAGCAGCTTTCTGCGGACGAATTCCTTGTTCTGGAAGCCCGGAGCCTTATCGTAATCTCAAAGGACGCGGGCATAAAAAAGAAAGACGCTGCAAGCACGAACATAATCTGTACGTTCTGGCGCACGCCCGTCAGCGCGGACTTTGGCTCCTACAGAGACAAAAGCACGTTCCTTGGAGAAATTCAGGCGCTGTTCGGCACGCAGACAGACCTTTCTGCCTTTGCCTATGATTTTTTTACGCAGCTTGACGGCGAGACGGCGCTGCTTTTGCAAAGCGGAGCGGGATTCTCGCCCTTTGTGTGCGCAGAATACTATGATTTGGGCTCATCCGCAGCACAGGATGTGCTTGTAGGAAGCGGAACGACGGAAAAGGCAATGAATGGCATTGCAGCCGAGCTTACGGAGGATTTTCAGACATTCCTTGATTCCGCTTTTTTTTACAAGAATCATTCCTACGCAAAAATCTGGCGGACAGATGACACCGCCACCGCAGCACGTACAGGCGCGCCCACGCCACAGGAGCGCTACCCGCTTGCCCACATTCTTCCTGGAGCATATCTTGGCTTTGAGGAAAAAACAGACACCTTGCTGCTCTCCAAGAATTACACGCCGGTAAAGGCCTTTGACATAGGAACGAACGCCGCCGCAGGCTCCGTACGCGCATACAAGAACGGAATTCTTGACGCAGCGGCAACCTACAGCGCAGAGACAGGCTATGTAACGCTTTCCTCAACGGTATCTGAATTGGACAAGATTTACATCACCTGGAACGAGGATTCCGCGGAGTTTGAGCGCGGTGTGATTGCAGCCCAAGCCTCGCTTGGATATTTTTTTACGCCGGCGCTGAGCGCGGATTTTTCAGTGGCGACAAACTGGACGGTCAGTCCCTACATTCATTTTGCGGAATATCAGAAGAGCGCGGCAGGCTACGCGACGGCAGCAAGCGGCGTACGCTACAAAATTCCGGGCATACGACTTGAGAACGCCCTTGCCGCAACCCTTGAGAACCGCAACGTAACCGGCGTATACCGCGTAAGCGGCATGGACGATGCCGAAACCCGCACGTTCTACCATGCCAAAACCGCACTCTTTGTACTGCGGAACGGAATTCTGCCCTACGCAGACGGAGCGCTTCTTGCGGCAGAAAATGACGGCACCGTAAACACAAGCAGCACGCAAGGAAAAGCCGACGGCGACATAAGCGGCTACAAGCTGCCTCTTGAGTGGAATTTTACACGGTCCGGCGTAAAAAACTGGGCCGCCACGAATGTCGCTCTTGCATCAGGGACGTGGCTAAAAAACAGCTCGATTTTTCGCATTGCGCTAAAAAACGAGACGACCGAATGCAAGGATTTTGCCCTGTACCTGAACCTTGGCGTTGAGGCGAGCGATGACCCGGAGACTGAATATTCAGAGCGAGTGCCTCTCTGGTGCATAACGGAAAAAAGCGCCAACGTGCCGGAACCGTTCATTCCGGGCGAAAGCGGCTGGCAGACCGTAGAAATCCGCCTTTCCGACGCGGACAGAAGCCGCCTCCGCAAAAATCATGACCTTCGGCTCTTCGTGGTATCACAGACAGCGTCCGAGGGAACCGTAAGCATCGGCCCGTATGAGATAACAGGACAGGGAATGTATCTGTCGGCTTCTTCTTGTCTGAGCGTTGCCGCGGAACAGAAAAAGGACAACACAATCCCAGAAAAAGAATTCTTCAATTTTTCTGATGACAACAGCGTTCAGAAGCTCCTTTGGGAGCCGGAGACTGACGGAACCGTATCGTACGAAAAAAGCCTTGTGTACGCGGCAACGTATTTTGATGAGACGGACATTTTTGACTATGAGACGGTTGAACTGCTCGTAAAATACGAGGCGAGCGCAACTTCCACCGAGACAGAGGGCGAAAGTTTTTCTGAAGGGGACGACTATCTTTCGCTCATGCTTGACACGGATGCAACTTCCATTTTGCAGGCCGGAAGGACGGCGCTTTTTGTGCATCTCAAAAAAGCCGCATTCGGCGCGCTGACGCAGAATCAGGGAGTCTGGCACCGGCTTTCGATAGACAGCGCCGAGCGGCGTGTTTTTATTGACGGCACGGCGCTTTCTGAGGATTCCTATGAATGCACGGCGCAAGAGTCAATCATTCAGTCGCGGGTCAGGCTGTGCTTTACGACCGCAGACGAAGCTGGAAGTCATATTACTAGCGGCTCGCTCTGCATTGACGAGCTGGTGCTGCGCGGAAGCAGGATGAACGCCATTCTGCAGGACGCGCTGGCGCTGGAGCTGCGGAAGGACGGCATTATCCTTGCGCCGGGCGGAATGCCGCTCGTTGAGGACGCGCGCTTTTCGTCGCGGAGCAATATTACCACGACGATTCCGATGGGCGGAAAAAAATCCGGCGACACCATATGCGACACCTCCGCGTCCGCCGCCATTACGCTCTGCTCGGTAAAAATCGACGCGGACGCAGCCTTTTCCTTAGAAGAGGCGGAGGGGCTTGTTTCCGCCGCGCACAGCATTGCAACCGTTGGAAAACTTTCGGAAACGCTTTCTGCATCGGACCGCTTCATATTCAACCGCGCCGACGAGTCAGTTGAAAAGCACTCGAAGGCATCTCTCAGCCTGTCGCGCCTTGGCATTCCGCTTACCGTAAGCGCCGCCGCCTCAAGCGCACGAAGCCGCACCGCGTCCACCAGCGCGATGAACGCGGGAGCGGAATTTTCTGCACGGAGGATGCCGGTGGGTATCAGCGCCCATACATCAGCGCACGCAGATCAAAAATCCGCCTGCGACGCAGAGGAACTTTCCGCGCTCACTGAAAAGAACTATGCAGAAGCATACGGCGCGTCATGGGCGGACAGCGTGAGCGGCGGAAGCGCAGACGCACGCTTACGCACTGTAGGAGGAGAGACCGCCCTTTCACTTTTGTTCCGTACGCTCAGTTTTTCGCCAGAGGTAACCGCTTCTGCAAGCGAAAAATACGCCGCCTCCACCGCCGCTTCCTACACTGACAGCCTTTCGCTCAAGACGGAACTGCCCTTCTCGCTCGGAAGGCAGAGTTTTTCGCTCGCCTACACAAAAAGCGGCGGCGGAACTGAACGCGCAAAAGCCGGAGGCTCCTTTGCAAAGGACGCAGAAACGCTTTTTTGCCACATAAAAACGCACGATTTTGTGCTTACCACCGCGCCGTTCTACGATTTTTTTGCGGACAGCCTGCCCCATGACATGGCGAGCATACGGAACGACAATGCGGACGCGGAAACGCTTTCCTACAGCGCCTTGTATTCCTTTGACTGGAAGCGGCTTATTTTTGCCGACCTTCGCGACGTTCTGATTCCCACGCGGCTCAGGCTTTCTGCGGAGCGCGCCCTTACCACCGCCGACACGCAAAGCGACTTCTACATTCTGAAGACGACGGTCATCAATACACCGATGAATATTTTTGGCTCACAGGGAACGTACAAGGCGTTCACTTGGTTCAAGACGGACGAATACACGCTCTCTTTTACCGGAAGCGCAAAAATTCCCGCCACGGAGCCGAAAAACACGACGTACGCGCTGTCCGCCTATATTCAGAGCGGATGGTATTTAAGGGAAAATGACATAATTCAGAGCGGCGCGGAATTCAACCTGCGCACTGACCCCGCATGGGTAGCGGAAGGAACCCTTTTATACCGGCGGGAAGCACCAAAAAGCCCGGTTCGCCCCCTTCTTTCCGCAATCGTAAAAACGCAGGACGTTCGAATTGCCATGCAGCGCACGGACAGTCTGGACGCAACGTTTTCATATGAGGACGAGCTTTTTACGCAGAAATATGAGCTGACACACAAGCTGAATGCCGACATCGGAAGGATTTTTTCGGCGTACACAGGACTTACCGCCAGCGCCGCATACACGTCAAAGCAAATCCTCACGCTGAATCTGAGCGGCACGCTCGGCGGAAAACTGACGTTCTAGCAGAATTATTCGTGCGGAGAATCCAATACTTTCGGGGCTGCAAAGCACCACGACGCTTGCGTCGAGTTCGTTCATTGCAAGGGCGCAAAATATCCGCTCTCGTCGCGTCCGCTGCGGTTCAGAAGGTAGGTCTCAACCTCTATAGGAAGGTATTTCTCCCCAAAATTGGTGGTCAATGCAGAGGTAAAGGAGAACGTATACACGCCGTTCGGAATGTCAACGATGTCTGAGATTACGGACGAAAGTCCCTCCGGACGGAACATATAATACTCGCCGCCAGGCGTATGGGACACGATGAACTCATATTCCTCGTCGCCCGCCGCCTGATTCACAAGAACAGAAAGCACCGGCACACGGTTGTTGTTCAGGTAGGCGGCTGTCTCAGAAAGGCTGTACTTCTCAAACGCGTCGATTGACACCTTTCCCGGAGAAATCATGATGATTGCGCGCTTTTTTTCCGCGTTAACCAAATCGTTCACGCATAGGCGGAGCGCAAGGTCAAGGGGAACAGAATCAGAATACGGTGTCTTAAGGGCGGACGCACTGAATTTGAGCGCCCCGGAAGGCCGTCCGACGTACTCCACAGCGGGAACCCGTCCGGCAGAAAGAATGCGGAGCGTTCCTTTGCCGTTCATCGCCTCGCTCAGCTCGCGCACCACGGCGGTAATCTGCTCCTCGTACGGCTTTGCGGCCATGCTACGGTCAATGAGCAGCGTAACATCGGCATATGAATTCTCGGAGGCGGCACCAACGAATTTCAGTTTTGAAACAGGACGTTTCTGCTCCGTGATGAAAAAATTATTGTTCTTCAAGCCAACCACAGGCTTTCTGTGGCGGTTCTCAACGGAAATATCCACAAGAACCTCCGGAAAGCGGGAGGCATTCACGCGCTCAATCTGAACAAAAAGTCCGCCAACCAGCTCCTGCAGCTTGGTCATGACGTACACTTCGTTTGTCTTTATGTCGGTCACCAGCAGATTGCCGTTCGCATCCGGAACGGCAGACGTAAGACGCGACGGAGCGTTTCCAGTGCGGACGTTCTCAAAGCGGGCACCGGTCCTGGAATCAACGGAGATAACCTTATTTGAGTCGCAGACAACAAGATAGTCGCCCCAGCTTTTCATGGATTCCGGGTGCACGAAGGTCTTTGGTTCAGAGAGCATCCGCCTGAAGTTTCCAGCCTGATCGAATTCGTAGATTGCGCCCCGGAAGTCGTCGGCAACAAAGATGCTGTCTCCGATGACGGCAATACCAGTAGGTCCCCGCAAGCCCTCAAATTCGCCGTCGGCCTTTCCAAAGAAGAAGAGCGGAGTTCCCTCGCTGTCAAAAACATCGATGCGGCTGTTTCCATAGTCGGAAACATAGATGTTATTGCGCGAATCCTGCGCCATGTACTGAGGCCCCAGAAGCTCGCCCAAGCCACGGCCTTTTTTTCCGAAGTATTTTATGAACATGCCTTTTTTTGAAAAGAGCGCAAGACGGTCGCCCGCGCTCTCGCTGATGAGAAGATTTGAGTCGGCAAGGCGGATTATGTCCACCGGGCGGTCAAAGCCGTTGAGCGGTCCTGTCACGCGGGTGATGACGGAACCGTTCACGTTAAGCTCCACAAGCTCGTTCGTGCCGTATGCCAGCACCCATGCGGTTCCGTTGGAATTCGGCAGTACGGAAACCGGTCCGCTGAAAATAAGGTTGTCGTTGTATACACCGGGAAAGGAGCCTGCCTCAGTAAAGCGCTGCTCACCCTGCATCAGTTCGCCGGCAATGCGGCGCTCCTGAACGATTTCTATCTTGTTCTGAAGCAGAAGCCCACCATAGCCCGTGTCGCCCGCGCGAATCCAGCTCTGAACGGCGGTACCTTCCATTCCGGAATGATAGTACGCCTTTCCAAGCCAGTCCATGATAAGATTATTCTCGGGAAGATAGGAAAGAGCCTTCTCAAACTGAAGCACGGCATCGTTGAAGCTTCCTCGGTAGTACGCCTGAACGCCGCGCCGGAATTCCTGAGAGGCAAAGCCCTCGTCGGCAGTGCGCTGCTCACCGGCAGGAACCAATCCCGCGCTGGCAGACTGAGCAAAAATCGGAAGCGCGGAGCAGATGCAGAGAAAAACCGCGGCAGACAGCGCGCGAAAAAGCGCCAATAACGTTCTCATCATCGCTCACCTTCCATTGCGAGCGCCTTCATATGTCCGGCAATCTCCTCGTTGTCTTTGTCAAGCTCCTCCGCCATCTCAAGATATTTTTTTGCGTCCTTAAAAAGTCCCAGCTTGTAGTATACCCATCCAAGGGAATCGAGGCAGGCGGCGGAATCGGGCGCATTGTCAACTGCCTTCTTGCAGAACGAGAGCGCCTTGGTAAGGTCGGTGTTCTGGCAGGCAAGAACATAGCCCATTCCGTTCAATGAGGTAACGTTGTTCTCATCAATCTCAAGTGATTTCTGATAGTATTCAAGGCATTGCTCAACGTCATTCTGCTCCCACGCGATGAACGCAAGCGAAGCATAGACGGAAGCGGGCTTATAGCCGCTCTCAAGCAACTTTCCAAGCTCAGAGTTCGCGAGCCGCTTGCGCCCTGAAAGCGCATATATGACGGCAAGCAGGAACCGGCACTGCTGCACGCGCTCAAGCTGCTGTCCGCCGGTTACGACCTGTTCCAGATATAAAAGCGCGTCCTCGTAGCGCCTGAGTTTTGCATAGCACAGCCCAAGATAATAGGCAACCTCAAGACCGTCCGCCCCGGAATCTCCCGGAAGGGACAGAAAGAACGCAAGCGCATCGGTATAATTCTTCTGATTATAAAGGTCTATTCCCTGAGACAATATATGTGAATCCGGCATTTTCCCACCCGCCTTATCCGTTAGTTTCTACAATTATAGCGCAAAGCGCATATCTTTCTCAACATTGAAAAAGGAGAAATCATGGAAATCAATTTTTAGTGTATGTGTATTAAAAAAAAAGCTTCCAGTCGAAGTTCATCCTTCAAAATCGCATGCTAGCATGCTACACGCATTTTT
>CAKZZR010000114.1 GCA_937885475.1 uncultured Treponema sp. | reverse complement strand
GGGGGGGGGGGTATAATTGTCGTATATTTCTTTACTTTCTTGGAGGTTATATGAGAAAGATTTCTGTTGTTCTGCTGGCGCTGTGTGTTCTGCTGGCAGGAGTTACAAGCTGCTCGGATTCGGATTCCGATTCCGGCGGAGGCTCTTCTGCGGTAACCCTGCAAGCGCGCCTTGATTCTGCAAAAAGCGGCGACACGGTTGATGTTGCGGGAGAGGGACTTTCTGTTTCTGAAGCCGGTTCGTATACGCTCAAGACTGCCGTTACATTGAAGAACGGCGACCTTATGAATGGCTCGATTACCGTTCTTGCGGCGGGAGTCAAAATTTCTGAATTTAAAAATGTTAAGTCGGTCGTTGTTGATGCGGCGGTCGGCGACGGTGATTTTACGATTGAGGACTGTGGTACGATTGAGACCGTTACCGTGTATGGCGGCGGCTCGAATTCAATCCACATCTCTGGAACAATCGTCAATAAAATTTCTGCGGTGAAGGAAAAGGTTCGCATCCTTCTTGAGGCTGCGTCAAAGATTCAGAAGCTGTTCGCACAAAAAAGCTGTACGCTTCAGGCTTCGGACACGGAGTCTTCGTTTGAGGCGGTTACGGTTTCTGAGAATGCAGAAAGCGTAGTGCTTGCGGAAAATGCAAGCGTAGGCACGCTGATAACGGAATCTGCTGATTCAGAAATCAAGGTTGCCTCAAGCACGGTAAAGATTGCAAAGGCAGGCTCCGCAAGCGGAACTGTGAACATTACCGCGGAATCAGGTGCGACAGTGCCAACATATGAGGTTGCCACCGCAGAAGAGGTTAATGCTGCTGCGAAAGAGCTTAAGGCTGACGATGCGGCTACGGAAACTTTGTTCTATGCAGTGCATTTTGGAGATAATGGCATAGAGGTCAGCGCAGAGGAGGGCTTGGAGTATCATTTAGACGGCGTGGTAACGACATTCCAGGGCATCTCTGTAACCCGGGGAACGGAAGGCGACACCGTTGTTCTGAATGCCAACTATGAGGAATGCTCTGACTATTGGGATTACTGGATTGAAAGCGTGGATGCCGCTTCGTTTGAGAAGGGCAAGAACTATACGGTCAGCGTTGAGCTTAAGGCTGGCACGCCGTCCATTGTTCTTGTTCAGGCGCAGACAGGAATGTGCGATTCCGGCCCGAACAAGTATTTTGCGGTTGGAACGGAATGGAAGACGTACACATTCAATACAGGAAATTCCATCGATGACTTTGACAGTATTCTTATGAACATTCCGATTGGAAACATAGAGGAGCTTCATATAAGGAATGTTACGGTTAAGGAAACTGACGAAGAAAGTGCCTTTGCAAGCGTGCATCTTTCAGATTTGACGACTTCTTCTTCGCCGGACGAGGTTACGTATGCTCTGGTTGAAGACGGCGTAAAATTCACCTTTACAAATCCGAAAAACTGGGCGCATGCGTATCCTTTTGTTGCCGAAGTTGGAACGATTCTTAAGATTACCGCTCCTGTAACAGTAAGCAAGGCTACGACGGTTGACCTATGGCTGCATTCACTTGGAGACAAATATGACGTCGCGGGCGGTAGGTTCCGCTTTGAGGCTGGAAAAACAAAAACTATTACGGGTTATCTTCCTGTTTACGGATATGACGAAGCTCAGACAAAGCGGCTCATTGAGCTTGCTATTTCTCCAGAAATCGCGTGTGATGTTACCGTTGGCAAGGCTACAGCTGAAAAGATTACCGTTGACACCTTCTTTAAGGAAGATTCACCTGTGATTCCGTATGTTGTTGGTGAGTCTACAGACTGGCAGTGGTTGCGTATGGCAGAAACATCATTCATAATTAAGCCGAATGAAACGAAGTCTTTCTTTGTTAATATCTCAAAGACGAACACGAATCTTGAAACGGATACAGAATGGGAAGCGTTTTATAATAGCATCTGGGATGAGTTCACGAGTGTTGGTGTGCTTGGCGAGGTAACAGGTTCTGGCATAACTGCTTCGTTTGGGCAAACTTCCAGTGGAGATAATCGCTATCTTACCATTAAGAACACAGGAGCTGACGTTAAGAAGGTTACTGTTGATCTTGATGAAGAGTGCAAGGTGACGGTTAATGCAGGTACCCCGGATACGTTCACGCTTAAAGGCTGGTATGTGTGCGGTCTTTTCAACGGTTGGCAAGCGGAAGAGATTGTAGCGGTGAGCGATATCGTATATACCTACACATTCACGGCTGTCGCTGACAACCAGTGGAACAGCAATAATCAGTTTGGTCTTATCATTGATAATGCCTGGAGTCGAAAATTCACCGGTGCCGTTCTTGAAGTCGGTGGCGAGGCTCAGACGCTCGTAGAGGGCGGAGGTGACGACAATAAGATTACCGGCTGTGAGCCAGGTAAAGAGTATATCATCACGTTCACAGTAGAAGACCCATTCCTCAACATTGTTACCGCAAAGGTTGAGGCTGTAGAATAATAGTCCTTTTTGCGTAATCCCTTTGCGCGTATGCGCATTCTGCCGGGCAGCCCGTTCTGTGGTTGCCCGGCGTTTTTTTTCTTGCCTTTGCCCGGCGATTTGTTTATTTTCAAAAATGAAAGTAAAAAATGGGAGGCAAATCATGGATTACGAACATTTTACCATAAAACTGCAGGACGCCCTTCAGAACGCAAGCGCCCTTGCGCAAAAAAACGACCATTCGGAAATCGGCCTGGAGCATCTGCTTGCTTCGTTGCTTTCGCAGGAAGGCGGAATCGTGCCGCCAATCATTGAGCGGGCCGGTATCAACGTTCAGTCTCTTTTGAGTCAGGTTCAGGCTCTGCTTTCCTCATATCCGCAGGTTACCGGCAACGCCCAGATGCGGCTTTCCAGCGAGGCGGAAAAGGTTCTTGCCAAGGCAGAAGGCGAGATGTCAAAGCTCAAGGATACCTACCTTTCGTGCGAGCATATCCTTTTGAGCATGACAAAGTCTGATGGCCGAGTTGGCGAGCTTTTAAAGAAAAACGGAATTACTTATGATGCGGTGCTTGAGGCTATAAAGTCAGTGCGCGGAAACCAGCGTGTTGACAGCCAGGATCCTGAAAGCAAGATGCAGAGCCTTCAGAAGTATTGCACGGATCTTACGGCGCGCGCCCGACAGGACAAGATTGATCCGGTAATCGGACGCGATGAGGAAATCCGCCGCGTCATGCAGGTGCTTTGCCGCCGCACAAAGAACAATCCTGT
>CAKZZR010000113.1 GCA_937885475.1 uncultured Treponema sp. | reverse complement strand
GATGCTCCGCGTGCCACCGATGCATTCCATAAGCTCGTAATTTTTTCCTTCAAGCGTCAGCGGATATGTAATCAGCGCAAACTTATTCTGTGGCACGCGGAGCATCGCCTTAGGATTGTTCGCGGCTTCCGGAGGGTTGCAGGCAAGACCGGGAAATTTCCCTGTTTTATCCAGTTCCTGAATCTCCGAGCCGGAATGGTTCTGCACCACGTCGGAAATGCAGGAAAGCGCCATATCGTCAAAATCAGCGTTTTCTTCTTTTGTAATGAGGTTTACTAGTTTCTGCGCGAATTCCGGGGAAAGAAGATACTGATGGTCGCCCATCATTCCCGCAGAATAATCGCTCGTAACAGAAACAACGACCTCTGGCAGCTTGGCAAGCAAACCGTCGCGGTCAAGGACGTCAACGACAGGATTTCCAGCTGCAAATTCAGCACCCGTCATTCCGTTTAGTTTTTCTGAAAGAGGTTCTTTCAGGCTTTCCGCAAATTTTGAAAGCGCATCGGTATCAATATGAACGGTCGGACCTCCGGAAACATGACCGGATGAATTAAGACCATCCACAGAAACACCAGAAAGCAATGCGTCAATTTCGTCCTGGGAAATAGCACCATCACTCATAATGAATCATCTCCTTCTACGGAAAGCTCCTCAAAATCATCCGCAGCAATATCTTCAAGTTTGCCGGTAACCTGAACTGCCATCTTTTTTCCTACAATACCAGGCTGACAATAAAACTTTTTCTTATTTTCAACACTCAAGGTCAGAGGATCGCCGACCTTTGTGTTAGAAAGGCGAACGACGTCGCCCACCCGCAGGGAAAGCACGTCCCGCACAGGAAGATTTATGGAGCCGACCTCCGCAACAACCTCCATGTCAACAGATGACAACTTTTCCTTCAAGGTGCCAAGATACTGGGTCGTCGTGCTTCTGCGCACGGAAGAGAACCAGAACTGTGATGAAAGCTTGGAGATTATCGGCTCAATAGTAAGGTACGGAATACAGAAGTTCATCATGCCTTCCTCATCACCGACCTTTGTTTCAAGAGTAATAAGAACGACCATTTCTGACGGCGGAACAATCTGTGCAAACTGAGGGTTCGTCTCAATCTGACCAAGGCGCGGGCGAAGGTCAATTACCTGCGTCCATGCCTCGCGCATGTTCGCAAGAATACGGACGATGATACCCTCCATTACGGACTGCTCAATATCAGTAAGATCCCGGTTTTTATTCGATCCGGTGATTCCGCGGCCACCGAACAGGCGGTCGATGATACAGAACGTAATCGCAGGGTCAATCTCAAGGATTGCATTACCCTTAAGCGGATCCATATTCACAACGGCAAGCGTTGTCGGGGTCGGAATGGAACGAATGAATTCCTCATAGGTAAGCTGGTCAACTGAAGCTACGTGAACGTGGACGAGCGCCCGGAGCTGCGCGGAAAGCGACGTCGTGGTAAGACGCGCGAACGTCTCGTGCATATTCGAGACGGTACGCAACTGCTCCTTAGAGAATTTATCAGGACGCTTGAAGTCATAAATTTTTATTTTACGGGTATCACTGACAGGCTTGAAATCATCAGTATCCGAATCTCCTGAGCTGATTGCAGTCAGGAGCTGGTCAATCTCATCCTGTGACAGAACTTCAGTCATCTACTATCCACCTTAAGAAAAAATCACTGCTGAATGACATCCAGCTGCAGGAAGGAAATATCCTTGATTTTTGAGCTGCTCAAAATCTCATCGTTGATTGTGTTCCTCAACTCAATCTTGAGCCTCTGCTCATTCTGCGGCTTAAGCTCAGCAATAGTCTTCTCTGTAAAGTATCGGCGCAAAAAGTCTTTTAATTCAATATTTCTTTGCGTAATTTCTGTAGAACAGGCTTTATCGTCCTTTTTATAGCCCAAAGCGATGTCAACGACGACGCTTGCTGAAATATCATCGCTCGTCTTTGTGCGGATTGCGCCCAAAGACGTATACCAGTCGAGAATCTCACGCTGAGTGACGTACTCATCGCTGATAGGAACGTTCGGCGATGCCGCCGTGTTCTTGCTAAGGATATTTACGGTAACGACAACAATTACAACAATCAGAATGATTGCACCCAAAGCGATTGCTATCCATTTGAGCAATCCGGGGATAGCGCCTCCAAGCCCGCCCTTTTTGCTGGGTGTGGAAGAACCGCCGTCCTCCAATCCGTCAAGACCATCGTCTGCCATTTTCCCCTCCCGGAAATGAACTTATAGAGATAATATGACTAATTATACAATTAAAAGTGTCCCTCGTCTAGGATAATTATATCAACCCGCCTGTTATAGGCCCTTCCCTCCGGCGTCTCGTTAGAGAACTTAGGGCGAGTGTCAGCGTATCCTGCAACTGAAAAACGGTTCTCGTCCACGCCGAAGTCAGCAAGATAATGAAGGACGTTCATGGAGCGCCCCGCAGAAAGCTCCCAGTTGCTCAAGAATTTTGAATTCGCGCCAACCGGTGTATCGTCCGTATGCCCTTCTATGCGGAAGCGGCGGTTGTTCAGCTCCGGAACCTTAAAGAAATCCGAAAGGCGAAGGAGCGTGTCGCGCGTCTCGTCGATGTTCAAATCTGCGTTGCCCTCGTCAAAAAAATTATCCGCGGCAAGCGAGATTACAAGTCCACGCTCGTCGCTGGTAATGGTTATGCGATTTGACTTCACGTCCGGAGCAAAAAGGCTCACCGCCTTTTTCTTTGCAAGACCAAGAGAACGTCCCTTCTCAACCGCAGGCAGCGAGTTGATAGTATTTCCTAAATCAGACAACTTTCCGGTAGACAGCGACATACCGCCGTTCACGGATTCAGTCTCGTTCATCTGTAGCGACTGAGTGATGGTGGCAAGCTGAGTAACATCGATTTCTGTAGGGTCGTACAACATTACGAAGAAGCAGAGCATCAGCGTAATCATATCGCCGTACGTACCCTGCCATGCCGCCGACGGTTTCTCAGGCTCTTTGGCTTTCTTTCCCATTTATGCGTCCTTAGTCCCGGAGAACGTCGGCTTCGATTGCCTTGCGGGTTACCGGGTCAAGATATGTAAGCAGCTTCTGTCCCATGATACGGGGGTTCTCACCCGCCTGAATCGCAAGGACGCCCTCGATGACCATTTCCTTTGAGCGCATCTCCATAGCATTATGGTCAAGCAGCTTGTTTCCGAACGGAGTGATGAGCCAGTTTGCCATCATGGATCCGTACAGCGTGGTGATAAGAGCGACGGCCATGTTAGGACCGAGCGATGATTTATCCTCAAGGTTGTTCAACATACCAATAAGTCCCAATACGGTACCCATCATTCCGAAACCAGGGGCAAAACCCGCCCACGCGTTAAGAACGCCAATCCAGCTCATATGGCGCGCCTCAACCTGATTCATCTCGTTTTCCATAATCGTGCGGATGACGTTGCCGTCCGTACCGTCTACTACAAGGCGGAGACCGCTGCGCATGAACGCGTCGTCAAGGTCGTCAAGACCGTCCTCCAGCGCAAGAATACCCTCACGGCGCGCCTTATTGGACAAATCCATCATCTTGGTAATAATCGTCTTCTCTCCGAAATCAGGAATCTTGAACGCCTTGCCCATGACCTTGAACAAGCCGATTGCCTTTTTCATAGGAGCGGCAATGAAGATAGCCGCATACGAACCACCAACCGTCATGAATACTGACGGAATATCGATGATTCCGCCCATCGTACCACCGGAAGTCAATACGGACATGACGATACACGCCGCACCGCCGACAATACCAATTATTGATGCTATATCCATTTATAAGACCTCTTGCGCATCTGCGCCGATTTTTTTTCTATAAGCAACGATTTTTTCAATCACTTCGTCAGGAGGATTCTTTATTACGATTTTTTTTCCGGAAAGCATGGTGAGCGTAACATCAGGATTCGTCTCCATGGTTTCTATCATATGCGGATTAATCCAATAAATAGTTCCGTCCAAACGGTTTACTTCAATCATACCATATTTTCTATTGCAAATAAAATATCGTCAATAGCATTTTTTTTAATTTTTCCTGCTGAATTGAAAAAAGCGGCGCAAAAGTCTTGAAGTCAGAGGATTCCACGTAGAAAATCATTCAAAAAAAGCCATCCTCCTTCGCTCAGGCGGAATCTCAGATCAGAAGCACTGCGCTCATATTCCGCGCGGCCGTCAGACACCCACTCGTCCATGATTGTACGCACGCGGGAGTCTGGTGAAGAAAAAAAACGCCGCTCAAATTCCGCAAGGCTTATGCCGTCTGCCGTACGAAGTCCCATCATGAAGAACTCGAACCGTTCGTCCTCCGCAGAAAGCTCCTCACGCACCCCCGGAATCCGCTCCTCGCAAGGCTTTTCGCCGTTCCAGAAGCGGCAGTACGCGTCAATGTCGCATGTGTTCGTAAAGCGCACGGAAGGCGTGCCGTATCGCGTGCCGGTTCCGCCCGAGCCTGTGCCAACATAGTCCGCAAGACGCCAGTAGGTCATATTGTGCCGGCACTCAAAGCCCGGACGTGCGAAATTCGACACCTCGTACCAACGGAAGCCGCTGTCCTCCAAAAAAGCCTTTCCCTTGAGCCACAGGGCATCCGCAGCCTGAAAGTCGTAGCTGAGCGCGCCAGAGTCAATGCGCGCAAAAAGAGGCGTTCCTTCCTCAACAGAAAGCGAATACAGGGAGACGTGCTGCGGCCCATACTCAAGCAGACACGAGAGACCTTCCAAAAAGCCCCGCTCCGTCTGGTTTGGAAGCGCAGAGATGATGTCAGCCGAAAAAACGCCGCGCCACCGTTTTTTTATGAGCGACAGAGCTTCCTGCACCTGAGAAGCGCTGCTCCGCCGCCGTACCGCGGAAAGAACCGGCTCCTCAAACGCCTGAACACCGCAGGAAATCCTGTTCACACCCACATCTGCAAGCGAAAGCAACAGGTCCTCACTCACGTCATCGGGATTCACCTCAACCGTCCATTCCTCCGGTTCCGTGACAGAAAACTCGCGGAGCACGCCGGAAATTGCCTGCAACTGACGCGGGCTGAGCAGGCTGGGCGTTCCCCCGCCGGTATATATAGTGGAAATTTCTGGACGCGCCAAGCCCCCAAGCCGGAAGCGAAGCTCATTGCACAACGCCGAAACATATTCATCCGGCACGGCGCGCACACCGCACGGAACGCTGAAAAAATCGCAGTAATCACACTTAGAGACGCAGAACGGAATGTGAATGTAAACGGAAGCGCCCAAAATCAAAAGAAACGGAGTTTACTGAGCGGAAAATACTGCACTAAGGCAGAAGCCGCAATGTGTTCCTCAGAAACCGCGCCCCACAGTCGGGAATCAGCGGAGGAATTGCGCGCGTCACCAAGCACAAAATACTCCTTTTCTCCAAGCAGAATCGTATCAAATGAGCCTTCAACACCGATTGACGTGTCCCACAGGGCAGGAGCCGCATTTATCTCAACATTATACGATTTTTTCACAAGCTCAAATTCAGTAAGAAAATATTTTTCGCCCGCGGGCTTTATGTACATCACATAATCGCGCATGTAAATCTCGTCGCCAGGAACACCTATGACACGGCGAATCTGCGGTTCGTTTCCCATAGAGCGGTCAATATTGAACGGATTGAACTGCTGGGCGGTAAAAAACAGCACCAGCTGCTCAAAAAAACGCTGGGCTACCGGACGTTCCTCCTCATTCCGGGAGCGGACGAGCACCACATCCCCGCGCGAGACTGATTTTCCCACGTGAGTGAACAGAATGCAGGAATTCCGCACGATGTCAGGCTGCATGGAAGCAGATGTCTGGCGAAGCGGAAACGCAACGAAAGCAAGAAAAAGATTTATAAACGCATAGATTCCCACTGCAAAGGCAACGCCCAGAAGAATCTTCTTTTTGAGTTCTTTTTTCAGGGAATAAGAAAGTTCGTACAGTTCTTTGTTCATATTTTTAAATTATCATAAACTGCCCATAACTTGCAACCTATAAAACTATGAACTATACTATATTAATATGGCAGAAGGAAAAAAAGTTATAGCAGAAAACCGAAAAGCACGCTTCGATTATTTTATTGAGGAAACCTATGAATGCGGAATCGAGCTGCTCGGCACGGAAGTAAAATCGGTGAAAAACGGAAGCATCTCTTTTCCGGACGCGTTCGCGGAGATTCAGAACGGTCAGATTTTCATGAAGAATTTTCATATAACAGAATATTCCTATTCCTCCGTGTTCAACCACGACCCGGACAGGGCAAAGAAGCTTCTGCTTCACAAGGAAGAAATAAAGCGCATCGAGCGCAAGGTCAGCATGAAAGGCTACACGCTCATTCCATTGGACTTTTACCTTAAGAACGGAAGGGTTAAGATGACGCTCGGAATTTGCCGAGGAAAGAAGCAGTACGACAAACGCGCGACAATAAAGGACCGCGACGTTCAGCGGGACATGCAGCGGGAATTCCGCAAGGGGCTTGACGGATAGTGAACGGACGCTTCAGAAGCGCAGTTTTTTTCATTCTTCTCGTATTCAGTGCCACAAAAGCCTTTTGTCAGGCAGCGCAGGGCGTGGCATTTTACGGCATTTCCTCGCAGGACGCGGACGAGAACATGCTGCGCATGACGGAAGATTTGTACTACAAGCAGCTTTCAGAACTGAAGCCCGCCGTCCGGGATTCCCGCACGGATACTTTCTCCGCGGATTTTTATGAGCGGGGAACGGAATTGTTCTCTGTCTCAGAGGGCGTAGAAGCCGCCATCTACGCCGTCATAAAAAAACAGCCGTCAACAAAATGGCTCTGCACTGTCTTTCTTACGGAGCCAGAAAGCGGCAAATCGCGCAGTTTTGAGAAGGAATACGACTCGTACTATAAAATCCTCATGGAATCAAAGCAAAACCTGAAGGCATCCTTTGCCGCGCTCATGGATGGAACAGGCGGGGAACAGGCTACGCACGCGCAAAGCCTTCCGAACGAGACGCGCGCGCTCACCACAGATTCCATTGCGGGCACGTGGACTGGCGAAGAATTCGTGAACAAAATCGTAATAATGCGCGGAGGACGAGGCTTCATCATATTCAAGAACGGAGCCTCCATGAACATCTCGGTAAAAATAGATGGCACCACCGCAACAGAAGCACCGTCCGTCATAATCCGTCAGACAAGCAGCAACAACGCATCATTCTTTCCGGAATTGGACCGAAAACTTGCGCTCGACTCCGCGGTAAGCGCAAATCCTATAGAATGGATCCTTTCAATCACAGCGGACGGCACGCTAAACGGCACAAAGACGACCCTTGTTCAAAAGGGAATGCAGGCAGAAGAAAGCACCGTCGCCGTCTCTTGGAGAAAGCTGAATTAGAAGGAACGTGTCCCATCACAAAATATCGGGAAAGTTTTTTACGTACGAAATCAGAAGTACGCAGGAACCTCAACGGCACCGGCGCGCACCACCGACCAGCCGCGCTCCTCAAGCCGAACTATTGTGGACGGCACGGAAGACCCGCTGTCTCCATCATCCACAATGAGCGAAACCTCAGCCTCAAATTCCGCACGGATGTCGCGGATTTTTGTAAGCACAGGAGAGCCGCTCCGATTTACGCTGGTAGAATACACGGGAGCGCCGGCCGCGCGTATGACGGCGCGAAGCCATTCATCACCGGGACAGCGTACGGCAACAGTCTCCGCCGGATTTTCTTTTTTATGAACGATTAACGTAAGCGGTCCCGGCCAAAAGCCGAGCAGAGTTTCCGGAACACAATCATTCGTAAGGAAACGCAAATCCCCCGGCTCGCTTACAAGAACGATGAACGGCTTTGTTTCCGCCCTGCCCTTTATGGCGCGGATTCTCGCATCCGTTTTTTCGATGATGCCGGAAAAACCGTACACCGTATCCGTAGGCAGAATAAGAACCGCGCCCTGTCGTAAGAGCGCGGCGCATTTTTCAATTGAGTCTGAATCAGATTTGCTGCAAGTCATATACTGGAATTCCTTGAACGACGGTCTTTTTCTTTCTTCCCATGGAAAGAGTGCCGTTATTCAAGTCTATAAGAAGCGCAAGTGAAATTGCAAGCACAAAAAACACCAGCGCAGAAATTTTGCAGAATTTTTCAGGAAGACATTCATAGTCCTTGTGGCGGACTACAGTTCCGGTATCGTACAGCGTGGTTTCGGCAGCCTTAAGCCCCTTTATTTTTACGATTTTCTCGCCGTTTCCCACATAATCAAGGCGGCGTGCATACGCGGCAATCACATCCTTGTCGCGAAGGAGCGCCGTATATTCAAGGGTCAGCTCATTATTTATATTCTGGATAAGTTCCGTCTGCCGGGCAACGATTTTTTTCTGCTCATTCAACTTATTGTAGCTTACGATGCCATTGTCACCGGCAACAAAAGAAATGAGGACATACACTAACGTTCCGATGAAAACCGACAGCAACACTTTTATATGATTCATACCTTTTACAGTATCGGCGCATTTTTTTATTTTCCCCATAAAAAAAAGTGTGGTATAATAAAGCATATTTAAAAACATGAGGATAAAAAAACTATCCTTTTAGTTGAATTATCCCGATAATTGAATATAGAAATTTATCCTACTGAGAGGAATGATATGAGCGATTCAACAGACAATACACAGAATCTTGACAGTTACGGCGTATGGGTAAAAACTCCGCCTCAGGATGCGGACAAGACGACAGAATCAGATCTGACGGTTGACGCGGCTATGCCGGATTTTTCCGATTTGGATTTGAGCGCCTCCGCCACCGAGGAACCGAGCGTTTCCGATGACTTCAATTTTGACAGCATCAGCACAGAAGAATCCTCAATATCAGCTCAGGAGGCAAGCGGGCTTGAGCAGGAAGCCACGGACAGCGCGGAAGCAGTTTCCATGGAGGACTTCACCGCAGACCTTCCCGACTTTGGCTCCGAGGAAGCAAAGGATGTAACAAACGGCGACAGCGCGATTGAGGATGACTCCGGAATGCCGGCGTTTGAGGAAGTCAACTTTGATGACATTGTCTCCGACTCAGACGGAAGCGAGGGCGAAGGCTCTTCCGGCGATGAGGAGATTTCCCTGGATGACTTTATGGACGGAGACTTCTCTGACCCGAACCCGAGTGCCACAACGGAAGCTGTGAGCGCGGATTCATTCGGCGACGGCGAAATTTCGCTGGATGACTTTTTGGACGACGATTCCTCCTCAAAGCAGAAGGAGGACGACATCACCGACGATCAGGCGCTGGACATTGACCTTTCATTTACGGAGAACGCCGACGAGGAAGTTCCACTCGTAGAAAACAACGAGGAAGAGGATTTTGCTGATGGCGCGGACTCAGAGACACAGGAAACCTCGGAATTTGACGACATGTTCGACTCGATTGACGCAGGGGAATTCAGCGCAACGGACGAAGGTGGCGCAAGCTCAGACGGAAGCGCAGAAGTTTCACTTGACGAATTCACTTCGGACGGTGGAAGCGCATCCTCTTCCAGCGGAGATTCTGAGGAAATTGACCTTGCGGACTTTGGAATTGACAGCGAGGCAGAGGAAACCGCCGTTCATCAGGACGTGCAGGAAGCAAAGAAAAACCAGATTGTTGACTACAATCTTGCAATATCAGAGGACGACACAGGAACTGCCGCACCTAGCGTAACCGACGTTCCGGAATCAAGCGAGGGCGGCGCAGAGCAAAACGCAGCAGCGGTTTCCATCCCTGCAAACGCTACGGTCGTTGACAACTCAATCCTTGACAGAATCATGCAGGAGCTTTCAGGTCTTAAGAACGAAATCAATACGCTCAAGACGGATTTTGAGACCCTCAAGCAGCAGGAGCCGGCATCCGCCGTGCCACAGGAAACGCCGTTCACCGCAGAAAATGAGCCGGAAACACCTGTCGCAGCGCCAGAGGCTGAGATTCCGGAAGCAGACTCAGAACCTTCCATTCCCGAGGATTTTTCTTCCCTTACCGAGGAAATGACAGCAGAAGCGACTGATGAAAACGTCAGCGCAGAAGCAGGGGCTACACCCGAGCCGCAGGAAAACACGGGTTTTTTCAGTGATGACGACGAGGACGAGACAATCGCCCTTTCTGGAAATGAGCTTGACAACATCATGAACACAGCGGACTTTACAGAGGTTGATGCCGAAGATTCCGCAGAGAATTCCGAGGAGGAAGCCCCCGCCGAAGAAGAAGCTTCCACAGCAGAAAGCGCGGAAGAGCCGGGCGCAGAACTTGAGATGCCGATTGAGATTCCGGAATCAGAGGAAGCCGGCGAATTTTTCAGCGCATCGGA
>CAKZZR010000112.1 GCA_937885475.1 uncultured Treponema sp. | reverse complement strand
AAGTTCCAAGGCAAAAATGCGTGTAGCAAGCTAGCTTGCGTTTTTGAAGGATGAAGTTCGACTGTAAGCTATTTTTTTTATAACTATACTCTAAAAATTGATTTCCATGCGGCACGCGCTCGCGTTCTTGAATAAGAATCGCATAATATTGTATTATTTTTGTATAAATATACAGTTTTCGGTTCAGAGGATTTTGTGAAAGAACGTCTTACGCGCCTTAAGGCAATACGCAAACTTATCAAAAATTACCGCATAGAAAGTCAGGAAGCCCTGCTTGCCTACCTTGAAAAAGAAAGCTTTGAGGTTACGCAGGCGACGCTTTCCCGCGATTTGAAGCTGCTTAAGGTAGGTAAGGTCGCGGACGGAAACAACGGCTACGTCTACACGCTTCCGGGCGAGGACGAGCGGCAGGAATCCGAGCGGATTTACGTGCAGGACTTTTTGCGCGGCTACGTAAGCATTGACTGGAGCGGAAACATCGTCGTCATAAAGACGTTCCCCGGACACGCGAACACCGTTTCCAGTGCGCTTGACAATATGAACATGGACGAGATTCTTGGCACGGTTGCGGGCGACAACTGCCTGTTCGCGTGCTTGCGCCACGGCGTTACCGGCGAGCAGTTCATGGCTGAGCTTAAGCGACGCATTCCGGAGATTGAAGCATAATGGCATCACAATCAGATTCTTCCGTACCGCTCAGAATTGGCGGCATCATATTTTTTATGGCGGCTCTTTCCGTCTTTCTGGAGATGATAAGCCGCACCATAGCGTCATGGGTGTTTTTTATTTCCTCGCCGGGACTGGGCTGGGGCTTGTTCTACGTTCTGACCGCCTTTTTGTTCGCCTCGTTTTTCTTTCTTGCGCTTTTTTCCTGTGGAACTGCGGCGCTTTTTGCCGGAACCGGGGGCTACACGCAGTCCGTATGGAACTGCGGCGTGTACGCGCTCTTCTGCGTGTCGCTTTTTGCAACCCTTCTGCTTGTAACCGGCATAACCGAGGACGATGTTGCTATTTTCTATATGTCTGTGATTTCCATCGTGGCGCTTTTGGCGTATAACGCGCTGGTGTTCGTGTGCCTGCGAAAAGACGGCTCTTTCTATTGGAAGAACCTTGTTCCCGCTGACGCAAACACCAGGCTTTGCCTTAAGGTGTACGCGCTGATGATTGTAGTGCTTGAGGTGGCGTGCTTTTTGTACGCAAACAAGCTTCTTGACGAATAGCCGCCACCGTTTTTTTGTTTAATTCATTTTGGCTGAATTGTCCTGTGCGGCTTGAGCGTTCGAGCCGTCTATTTCTTCCGTCGCAATCTCAAGCTCCGTTTTTTGCTTTGCCTTTCGCTTTGATTTAGCCTTTGCAGGCTTTTCCGCGCGCTTTATCTTGTGGATGTACGAGTATTTGTTGTAGCCCTTCTTGCTGTAGCGCACGCCGAGCGAAACCTGATACTGCCATGAATAATCGAACGGCTGAACCTTCTGGTTTGTGCCAAGGTTCGCGTAGTCCAGCGTGAACGTTCCGTCGTTCATAATCGTCCAGTGGCGCGCAATCGGAAGCTCCACGCCGGTCAAAAGACCAAGCCCCAGATAATTCATGTGATACTCGTCGGTCAGTTGGTACATGTAGTGAAGTCCGCCCGCAAAATTAAGGCGCACGTAGTCCCACATGCTGGTCTGAATCATTGGCGCGGCAAGCAGGTCAAACGCGTACAGAACGGTCTGCTTTGGATACTGCTGCATTCCGTCAAACGTGTGGTAGAACGGATAGTAGGCGGCAACGCGAACCATGCTGTTGATAGGCTTCATGTTTTCGGTGCGCACGCTGAAATACGCGCCAACAAGGTAGTCCTGCCATACAAAATTACTGCGCTCCTCCTGCTTCTGAAGCCGCGTAATCATTGAGAATGAAGCGCCCTCGTCAAACATGACGAACGGAATTTTCTTTATCTGCGGGAACCCTGTCTTTGGGTTTATTTCTACGTTCGGATCTTCGGGGTCAAGCGTTCCGTCTATGTCTGCCTGCTCAAGGTCCTTTTTTGCCTGCTTTGCCGCGCTTTTTGCAGCCTTTCTGTCTGCACGAGCCTGCTTGCGTGCCGCGCGCTTTGCGTCGCGGGCTTCCTTTGCGGCCGCCTTTTGCGCAGCCTTTGCCGCCTCTGCTTCCGTAAGTTCCTTTGGGGCTTCCTCGCGCACGCTGACGTTTTTGGCGGGGTCAACGGCAACGTCCTTTTTTATGCTCCGCGCAAAAAACGGCGCGGCAAGCGTACAGGCAAGAACTGCGGTACATATGATTCTTTTCATAATTCTGTCCTTCCGTTCCTGCGGTTATTTTGAGGTGTGGTACAGGGTAAGAACGCGCGTGTAGTCGCTTACCGTCCAAGTGCAGTACAGCATGGAACCGCGGATATCCCATTCAGTGTTCATGGAGCCGCTTACCGTTTCTTCTCCATCGGAATATGAGTACGAAAAGACGATTACGTTGTCTATGACGTTGTAGCTTCCTTCGTAGTTCACGCTCTGGTCCTTGGAGTCCAGAATTTTTGCAACGAATGTTCCGTCATTTATGAAGGTGATTTTGTTTCCGTTGTTGTCTGCCCAGGTGCCGTACAGAGGTGAAGGCTCGTAGCAGCCCGCCAAAAAAAGACTGGCAAAAAGCGCAAGGATTACCGTAAAAATTGATTTTTTCATAAAAACTCCTGATTTATATGTCGTGAATGTCGTGTTCTGTGCTTTCATTATTCTTCTCCTACAATCCAGTTTACTTCTTTGCTTGCAAAGACGTTCTCGCCGTTAAGATCCTTTGTTGTAACGACGTAGTAACCGCCGCCTGCCGCGCCGCCCTTAATCTGAAGGTTGTCGTAGGTGGAGCTTCCCGGGTACATTCCGTAGAAAACGCCGTCTGCAACCTCGTGAAGGCAGTTAACCGTTCCGTCCATGCTTCCGTTTGCGCTCATGTTTGATGACGTGTTTGTAGGTCCGTTCAGAACGAAGTATACGCCAAGGCTTGCGTCGTTGTTTATGTAGAAGTCCGCGTAGTTTGTGTACGGCATGGTGATTCTGGCTCCCAGACCGTCCAGCGCCGCCTTGTAGGAAAGCGTTCCCGGCGTTCCCTTGTACGGAACGTCCGCCTTAATCGTCTCGCTTCCCAATTTGTCTGTGTCGCTCGGCTTGTGCATGAGCGTAAGCTTTGACTGCGACTTCATGATTGTCTTGTTGTATTCGCGGAACCATTGGTCAGCCGTCAAAGCGCCGTAACCCCAGCTGCCCCGTGCCGTGTCGGTTGCAGGGTCGTTGCCCTTGCGACCTTGGTTCAGCACGTTCAAGGAGATTACTTTATAATAGTAGAACACGCCTGCTTTTGCCGCATCGTTTGCGTCAAGGTACGCGCATTCGGTAAGGGGCGCGTCGTTCAGCTTGCGGAACGCGGAATCCGGCTTTGTAGAGCGGTAGATGTTGTAGCCTTCTGGCTTTGGCTCGCTGCTTGGAGCCTTCCACGTAATGTAAACCGGGTACACCTCGTTTCCGTTGCAAGAGGCTTCCCAGTCTGCCTGGCTTGCGTACTGCGCGGCAAGATTTGCCGTCTTGCTGGCAGTTACGCTCTGAGGCGCTTCCGGAACAGGCGCTGCGGTAATGCTGTACACGCTTTCTGTTCCTTGCGCATTCAAGGTAGAAATCTTATAGAAATTGCTTTTTTCTACATCCTGACTTAGGTAGCCGCCTTCGTATGCCGTGCCGGCTACGCTTTGCATAAGCAGCTCAAACGGCCCTTCCTGCGCGGCGCTCTTATAGATGTTGTAGGTAAAGGCGCTGTCCTCCAGCTTTTCAGAGACGTCCGTGCTTATTGCCGAGCCTATTGCCGGCGTCCATATAAGCCGGATTTTGTCTGCGGTGTCTGCGTCGAGTGCCTCAAGGCTTTCTGGCGGGCTTAAAAGGAATCCGACCGCCGGTTTTGCCGCTGCCGCGCCGCTTTCGCTAAAGGCGCTCTTAAGCGTTTCTCCGGTTTCTGTGCCGTCCTTTATGGTGTATGAAACCGCCTGAACATAGTAATAATAGTAGATTCCTGTTGAAAGTCCTGCGTCTGTAAAACTGTTTGTTTCTGCCGGAATGTCCTTCTTGCAAAGCGTGTATACGGAATCCACGGAGCTTGTGCGGTACACGGAATATGTTATGCGCGCAATCGTGGTGGACTCTATAGCTTCCCAGGAAACGGAAATGGAATCCTTGCTGGTTCCAAGTCCGTCCACAACCAGAACATTGGACGGCGTTGCCGGAGCGCCCGCCTGCAGCGCGTAGCCCATTGCCACCGCCGTAGAAGCCGAAGCGTTGTCCTGCACGTTGCGGGCGCGAACCTTAAAATAAAAGTCCTTGCCCTGGTCCGTCGTCATTATGTTTATGGAATATTCCGTCTGCGTTCCGTATACGGAATCAAGCAGCGCCGCGCTGGTAAAATCTTCACGCGTGTCGCGGTAAATGTCGTAGTACGAAGCGCCCTCGCAGCCCTGCCAGTTGAGCGTAATCGTGTCGGTGCTTTTGCCCTTGGTTGCCTCAAGAGCCGTGGGGCATGCAAACAGAGTGCCCAAGCCCTGCCGTTCCGCATTGAAGGTCTCGTATGCTTCTTCTGTGGCGGTTTCTGGCCAAATTTCATACGGATTTGTAAAATCGCTTTCCAGACCGCTCTTTATGTTTTGCGCCATGACGCGGTAGTAGTAGTGGTAGGTGTATTCCTTGTTTGATGCGCCAGGATTTGAAAGAATCGTGTCCGTATATACCGACTGGTAAAAGCTTTTGTTCAGCGTCTGCCAGTCAAGGTCCTCAAATTCCTTGTTTGTTTCAGGCTCCTTGTAAGTTCCGTCCGCGTTTGGCGTGATGACCGCCCGCTGAATGTGGTACGAGGTTGCACCCTCCACAGCAGTCCACGTAACATTGATTTTACCGGGATACACATTCCTTGTTACAAAGATTTGATTAGGCGTTGCCAGCGAGGTGATTTTCTGTTCTTTTGTAAAGAAGTCACTTAAGCTTCCCGGCTCAGTTTCGGTGTC
>CAKZZR010000111.1 GCA_937885475.1 uncultured Treponema sp. | reverse complement strand
GAGAAGATTTGTTTTCAAAATCACTCTGACTTTAGCTGTCGCGAAAGCGACAATTAAATAGTTCCTTTGCTAAAGTCAGCGTGAAGCCGGCTAGCCGGTCTACGCAGTCTGGGCAAGCAGCTCGGAAATGCTGAACGCGTGGTCGCCGATTTTTTCAATCTGACGCACAAGGTCAAGGTACAAAAGCTCTGCCTTTACGTCCGCTCCGCTTTCAAGGCGTTTGCGGGCAATTTTCTTAAGATTCTTGCGGTACAGATCAATCTGATCCTCAAGCTCCTGCGCCATCGAAAGCTTGTCGGCATTCAGATGCTTGTTGATGTTTATGCGTATGAATTGCAGGAACTGGCGGGCAAGCTCCACATACGGAATGAGCCGCTCCATGTCCTCCGGCAAAAATTTCATTTTCTTTTCTATGCTGCGCTCCAAGAGCATTCCCGCGGCATACACCTGATCGGTCATGTCCTCAAGCTCCTCAATCACGCTGGTCATGATGGAAAGGTTGTTGCGCTGCGTGTCCGTAACAGAAAGCCGCTGGCAATTCAGAATGTAGCGCACCAGCTGCTCGTGCATCTGATCGCAGTAGTCCTCCTCGTCCGCAAGGCGCTCAAGATGCTCCTCCAGGAATTCCTTTCCGCGGTTCATAAAACCAATCTGAAGCCGGTCAAACATGTTCGTGGCAACGTCAGTCATGTCGGCAATTTCCTTCTCAAGGCGGATTACGTGCATGGCGACATTTTCTTTTCCGAATGCGGTCTCATGGAATTCAAGATGGTAATTTTTGAGCGATTTTGACGCGTCATCCTTTATCAGAACCTGCGTGAGTTTTATGATGTAATCAGAAAGTGGCAGAAGTATGAGCGTGTTCAGCGTTTTGAACACCGTATGCAGCATGGAAATTTGAATGGCTATGTTGTTCGAGGGCGTAAGCCACACGACGAATGAAATGAACGGCTGAAAAAACAGCAGGACAAGCACCGTTCCGAACACATTGAACAGAACGTGAATGAGGGCGGAACGCCGCGCGTCCGCATTTGAGCCGAACGATGCCATGATTGCGTCTACCGTTGAGCCGATGTTACTTCCCAGCGTCATGGCACAGGCAACCTCCCACGTGATGATGTTCTTGTATGCCATGGTGATGACGATTGCCGTAAACGCGCTGGAAGAATGCATGAGCGCGGTAATCACCGTGCCGACCGCAATTCCTATAAGAATTGAAAAAATGCCCCAGCTTTCTATTGCCTTAAGAAAGTGCAGCTCGGACGCGTCAAAACTGAACACATCCGAAAGTCCGCTCAAGCCCATAAAAAGCAGGCCAAAGCCCATGACGGCCTCGCCAATGTTCTTGCTTTTTGCATCCTTAAGCACCGTAAGAAAAAAACCGAGACCAAAAATCGGAATTGCAAAACTGGAGATTTTAAAGTTAAAGCCGAACAGCGACACAATCCACGCGGTAATCGTGGTTCCGATATTAGCACCAAAGATAACGCCCACAGACTGCGCAAGCGTCAGAAGCCCTGCATTTATAAAAGAAACGACCATGACAGTCGTAGCCCCGGAAGACTGGATTATCATGGTAATAAGAAGACCGGTAAGCAGACCGACAAAGCGGTTTCCTGTCATCATGCTGAGCGCACGCTGAAGCCGTTCTCCCGCGCTCTTCTGAACGCCGTCACTCATGAGGCGCATTCCGTACAAAAGAAAGCCGAGACTTCCGACAAGCAGAAAAACCGATTGTATAAATGCAGTCATGAATCAATAGTACAGAAAACGCCTGATTTGCGCAACGGCGCTAAAAAGCGGATTATAAAAGAGAACGGCTACTGAAAGCTGCTCTTATGCAAATAGTTTTTTAAGCTGTTCCACTATATCACGGAACGTATCGCAGGCAGCCTGAACAGGTTCCGTTGACTCCATGTCTACGCCAGCCACGCGGAGGCTTTCGATAGGGTAACGGCTTCCACCGCTCTTAAGGAATTTGAAGTAGTCCTCGCGTTCTTTTTCTCCGCCGGTTGTAACGCGTTTTGCAAGCGCAAGGGCGGCAGAAATTCCTGTGGCGTATTTGTACACATAGAATGCGCTGTAGAAGTGCGGGATGCGAAGACCTTCCATGTCGCTGTTTGGCTCAAAATGCATTTCCGGCCCGAAGTACAGCTCAAGAAGCTCGCGGTACATTTTTCGCAGGAGTTCTGCTGTAAGCGGAGTTCCGCCTTCGACGGCTTCATGTGCCTTAAGCTCAAATTCTGCGAACATCGTCTGACGGTGAAGGGTTGCAAGGATATCGTCTGCCCGCATCGCAAGAAGGTATTTCTTTTCGTCTTCTGTCCTTGCGTTTTTCAGGAGATATTCGAATACAAGCTCTTCATTGAATGTTGAGGCAACTTCGGCTTCAAAAATCGTGTAATCGTACGACATGAACGGGTTGTTGTGAACGGAATACCATGAATGCATGGAATGTCCGCCTTCATGAGCCATTGTGAACACGTCACGGATATCGTTCTCGTCATAGTTCAAAAGGATGTAAGGGTCGCCGATGTACGAGCCGCTTGAAAAAGCTCCGCTTCTTTTTCCGACGTTCTCATAGCGGTCAACCCAGCCGTTTTTGAGTCCGCCACAGAGCCTATCGGTATATTCTTTGCCCAAAGGCGCAAGGGCATTGCGGCAGATTTCTACGGATTCGTCGTATGTATGGCGCATTTCAACTGATTTTACCAGCGGAACGTAGACATCCCAGTGGCGAAGCTCGTCCAGCCCAAGGATTTTTTTGCGAAGGCTGTAGTAGTCGTGGAGGGTGCCGAGGTTTTTGTGCACGCAGTCTATGAGGTTATGGTATACGCTGAGTGGCACTTTGTTTCCGTAAAGCGCCTGATGAAGGGAAGAATCGTAGCCGCGGGCACGCATTGAGAACACGTCCTGATTTATGGAGCCTGCATAAAGGGCGGCGATTACGTTCTGGAAATCCTCAAATTTTCCGTAATACTGTTTGTATGTTTTTTCGCGCACGCTTCTGTCCTGATTCTTAAGAAGCGTAGAGAACGTTGTCTGCGTAAGGGGCTTTTCCTCACCGTTTACGCTTATTGTGCCAAACTGTTTGTTCAGGTCTACATTTTCCATAACGCTGAATGCATTGTACGGCGTTTGTGCCGGCTGCATCTGAAGAGAAAGCAGGCGCTCCTCTTTTTCGCTGAGGGTGTATTTGTTGTAATGAAGGAGTTTTTCAACGTAGATTTTGTAGTCGGCAAATTCTGGAGCACAAATCCAGGCACGCAGAGTTTCTTCAGGAATGGCAAGAAGCTCCGGGTCAAAGAATGCAATCTTGGACTGGAATTCCGTGTAGGCCATCATTGCCCGTCCGTCCCGGTCAGTTGCTTCCGTGTCGTCTTCATCTGCCTCATGCTGAAGGCTTGCATAGTGATATACTGTTTCCAGCTGGAGTGATGCCGCCTCAAGCGCCTTTAGGGCGCAAAGCAAGGTCGCAGAATTTTCCGCAAGCTTTCCCTTGTAGGATTCAACCTTTGCTGTAAGGGAAGGATTTTTTTTAAGCTCTTCTTCCCACTGCCCGTTTGATTCATAAATTGAAGATAAGTCCCATTTGTCCTGTGCCGGAACTTCTGAGCGTTTTGGAATTTTGTTGTTCATACTTTAAATATAATGAGTTTTAGACATCCTTGAAATAGATTTCCGCATAAATTATACTTTTTAAAGAGGTGTGATTATGAAAGTTTTAGTTATCGGTGGTGCCGGATATATTGGAAGTCATGTTGTAAAAGAACTTATGGCAAATGGTCATAAGGTTACGGTTTTTGACAATCTTTCCAGCGGTTTGCGGCAGAACCTTTTTCCGGAAAATGATTTTATATATGGAAACATTTTGATTCCTGCTGATTTGGACGCGGCGTTTGAGCGTGGGTTTGATGCTTTCATTCACCTTGCTGCATTCAAGGCAGCCGGCGAGTCCATGACTAAGCCTGAAAAATATTCAGTAAATAACATTACTGGTACGCTTAATATTTTGAACAGTGCAGTCAATCACAACTGTCTGAACATGGTATTCAGTTCAAGTGCCGCAATTTTCGGAAGCCCGAAATATCTTCCAATCGACGAAGACCATCCAAAAAATCCGGAGAATTACTACGGTTATACAAAGCTTTCCATCGAAGAGTTCATGACATGGTACAGCCAGCTTAAAGGACTTCATTTTGCGGCGCTGCGCTATTTTAATGCCGCCGGCTACGATGTTGACGGCAAAATCACTGGTCTTGAGCAGAATCCTGCAAACCTTCTCCCTATAATCATGGAAACGGCCGTGGGAATGCGCCCTGGAATGAAGATTTTTGGAAACAATTACGACACTCCGGACGGAACCTGTATCCGCGACTACGTTCATGTAAACGACCTTGCTTCTGCACACGTAAAGGCGCTGGAATACATCTCCACCAAAAAGGAAAACCTCAAACTTAATCTTGGAAGCGAAACCGGAACTTCCGTTACGCAAATGGTAGAAGCTGCCCGCCGCATAACCGGACAGGAAATTAAAGCAGAATACGTTGACCGCCGACCGGGAGACCCGGCAAATTTGGTTGCAACAAGCAAAAAGGCTCACGAAGTTCTTGGGTGGAAGGCAGTGCACAGCGACGTGGACACCCTTATTCGCACAACGTACAACGTATATAAACTTGCAGTTGAAAAGAAGTAAATGTCATGCAGAAATTATTTGATTATGTAAAAAACGCGGCGGCTGACATGGTTGCCCTGGAAACTTTGCTCACTTCTCATCCCGCCCTTGCCCCGGAAAACGGCGGACAGGGAGAGCTTAAAAAGGCCCGCGCGCTGGTGGAATGGCTCAAAACACAAGGCGTGCAGGATTCCCAGATTCAGGAATATGACGCGCCTGACAGCCGGGTTGAAAGCAAAATCCGCCCGAATGTGGTAGTTACAGTTCCAGGTGAAAGCGATGATTACGCAATCTGGGTTATGGCACATCTGGACGTAGTTCCTGTTGGTGAACTTAAACTGTGGGAAACAGACCCTTGGAAAGTCGTTCAAAAAGACGGAAAATTGTATGGTCGCGGCGTGGAAGACAATCAGCAGGGGCTAGTAAGCGGAGTTTTTGCAGCCCTTGCATTCATAAAGAACGGAATAAAGCCGGCGCACACCGTAAAATTGCTTTTTATGGCAGATGAGGAAGTAGGCTCAAAATACGGCATAATCTGGCTTTTGCACAACACAAGCATATTCAGAAAGGACGACCTTTATCTTATTCCTGACGGCGGAGACCCTAACGGCGAAACCATTGAAGTTGCAGAAAAAAACATTCTGTGGCTTAAAGTTCATGTAAAGGGACTCCAATGCCACGGAAGCCGCCCAGACCAAGGAAACAACGCGTGTACGGCGGCATGCGACCTTTCGCTCAGGCTGCATGATTTGCAGAACGTCTTTAACAAGACTGACGACCTTTTTGAGCCGAATTATTCCACGTTCCAGCCGACGATGCGCTATGCAAACGTTGCCGGCGTAAACATTATTCCTGGAGAAGATACGTTCTGCATGGACTGCCGCATTCTTCCGTGCTACAGTCTGAACGAAGTGCTTGGTCATGTTGAGCGGTGCTGTGCAGAAATAGAAGAAAAATACGGCGTTGAAGTCTGCTATGAAACACCGCAGCAAAGCCAAAGCCCGGCAACTCCCATTGATTCGCCTGTCGTAAAAAAACTTTCCAAGGCAATAAAGGACGTTCACGGCATAACAGCCCGCACCATAGGAATAGGCGGCGGTACCGTAGGGGCAGAACTCAGGCGCGAAGGCATTCCATGCGTCGTATGGAGCACCATGGACGAGCTTGCGCACATGCCAAACGAATACTGCAAGATAGAAAACATCCAGAAGGACGCGGAAACGCTCATTTCCCTCTTTGCGGAAAAAGACTAAAAAAAACGGCGGTTTTGAAAAGTTCAGAACCGCCGTACTTTTTAACGAACCTTAAAGAACAGCCCGAGTACAGCAACGGTAATCAAAAGCTGCATAATCATGAACTTAAGCAGAACCTGCGTCGCCGACCAGCCACGATTTTTTCGCATGTGGTCATGCAGCGGGAACCTGACGTTCGGAAAAATCTTGATTTTGAAAAAGCGGAGCAGCGCAACCTTCAACAGCCCCATGCCGCCGTTAAGGAATATGACAGTCGACGTTGCAAGCAGAAGCATTGGGTTTCCAGTTATAAGCACGGCACATCCGATAAAAAAGCCCAGCGCGCGGCTTCCTGCGTCTCCCATAAGCACATGGCTCGGGAATGCGTTGTGCCACAGGTAGCCGGTAAGCACGCCCGCAAGCGCAAATGTCATAAGCGCCCACTTAGCGCCGTCTGCAAGGTGCGGAACCAAAAGGTATGCGGCAATATCCTTGTGCCCAAGGATAAAGTAAAAAATCGTTCCCATCGTAATAAGGGCAATCAGAACCAGCGTTCCGCTCAGCCCATCAACGCCGTCCGTACAATTGGTAGTATTGATTGAAGCCCATATAAGCACAACGCCAACAAGCACGTATACCGCCGGATGCACGGCAATCGGACGGCTTACAAACGGCAACCAGTAGCAGACGGTGCCATCAGCCGACGCGTTTTTGGCACACCAATACAGCAAAAGGGAAGCCGAAACGCTGATAATCAGGTCAAGAAGCGCCTTTCGGTATTCGCCCCAGCTGCTTACGCTGCGGTCATCAAGATAGCCGGTGAGCATGGTAAGCCACGTGAGCAGCAGGATTCCACCATGCACCAAATTCATCGGAATAAACACAATGCACAGAAGCGCAAAAATCGTTATGAACACCACCCCCGCGCCGGTAGGCTTTCCTTTTGCGGCCTCGGCAGTAAGCGTGAATTCGCGTCCGCGATCATGCGGAAGCAGGTCGTAGAATTTTGGCAGCAGCAGATAGGTCAGCAGATAGCCTGAATACAGCGCCAGCGCAATAAGAACGGTATACGACTGAAAAAGACGAGCCGGTCCAAAATAATTCTGAAGATAACCACCCAAATAAAAAAGCATACGTTCCCCATCACAAATCGTGTCGGCACCTCAAAAATCGCCGGAAGCTTTTTTTTGTGATGCCGTAAAAGCAGCGGCAAATGCGTGCACGCCGCCTAAATTGCAAGATGCTGAATGCCGGTAAAGACCATCGAAATATTCCGCTCGTTGCAGAACTGAATGAATTCCTCGTCGTTCTGAGCGCCGCCGGTCTGAATTATGGCCTTTACGCCGATGTCAGCAAGAAACCGGATTCTGTCATCAAAATAAATGACGGAATCGCTGACTAGAATTTCGGCATTCCGGTCGCCGGAATTTACATTATTCTGAAAATATCCCGCGGCATCCTCAAGCGCATAGCGCACGGCACGGCGGCGGCTGGTGTTTCCCGTAGAAATTCCCACCGTTGCAAATTCATTAAGAACGAGCGCGGCATCGGATTTTGCAATCATCGCCACCATAAGCCCAAACGCCATTGAATCAGCCTGCGCCTGCGTTGGGCGCGACTGAGTAACAACCTTCCAACGGTCAAACAGATTGCGGTCCGGCTGCTGAACGATAAGCCCGCCGTCTATGGATCGCTCCTCGTAATATTCGCTTATCGGCTTGGACGCAATGACCAGACGCATGTCGCGCTTTTGCGAGAAGATTTCCTTTGCCTCGCGGGAAAAATCCGGCGCAATGATTGCACGGAAGTCCAGTTTTATAAGCTCCTCCGCAGCCTCGCGGTTTATTACGGAACTGCATCCAAACGTTGCGCCCGCAAGCGAGTCAGGATTGCAGGCATACGTCTTTCTGAATGAATCCAGAAGGTCGGAACCAAGCGCCGCGCCAACCGGATTCACGTTTTTTACCGCAATCGTAAATACGGAACCGGCCGCCGGGGTAAACTGCGTCATGAACGGATAGTCGTTGCAGTCCTTGCTTTCCACCGTAAACGGATTCTTGATAATCTTAAGGAACAGGCTGATGCACTTCCATGCGGTAAAGCAATTCTCCAGAATGTTGGAATTAAGCTCCTTTCCCTGTATTTTTTTTACGCCACTGAGCGCGCCAATCTGATTGTTCACGGTGTACACGTACGCCGTCTGATGGTCGTTCATACCGTGTCTAAGCCGCGTCAGTTTTTTGAACGGAACCATGTAGTATTCCGGGTAATTTATTCCGTTGTTCTGCTTTAGGATTGAGCAGCTGCACGTGCCGTCGTATGCGGCGGTCAGGTTAAGCGCTTTTCCGGCAAGGTACAGCCGGAATTTTGAAGTCATGCTGTCCGTCTTTATCTGGATGATTGCTTCCTCATAGTCGTCAGGGTCGGTCAGAACGATGACATTGCTGTAATTTTTTGCTCCCGCACGGATAAGCGAGATGAGGTTCATGTCGATGCAGTTGTCAGATTTGTTGTCCTCTAAAAAATCCTGAATCGGGTGGAATTCCGGCTGCAAATTGACGCACACCAGATTGATGAAGGATTCCTCGTACACTTGAGAGGAATGAATAGCACGCCCCGTAGAAAGAACCATCCGCAGAATTTTCATGAATCCCTCGTCGGGAATGGAACGTGCGTCCAGCGAGCGGTTTATCGTTACCGCAATGTTCTGCGCCCGCAAAAAATCCGCAGTTGCGCCCGCAGAAATAATTTCCCAGCCCTCATGCACCAGGGACTGCGCAAGCGTCGCAAGTTTTTCAAAATCGTATGTATACAGAATGGCTCGTTTTTTCATACCCTAAATGATAACAGAACATCGCAAAATCTGCTATAATAAACGCCGTATGAGTTTTTCAATTCACTGGAACGACGTGCCCGAAGCCGCAGACAGCGACGATAATATGGCACGGCTCCGCCTTATACCGGACGAATCAAGGCGGCTCTGCGCAAGCGACGGAATCACCCACACCTTCATTGAGGGCGACAATTACCCGGCGCTCCGCCTTTTGCTTGCTGAACGGGCAGAGGCGGTTGACGTCATCTACATTGACCCGCCCTACAACACGCGCAAAACTCATTTTACCTACAACGACTCCTTTTCTGACGACGAATGGCTCAGTTTCATGCGCCGCCGCCTTGAATGCGCCACGCGGCTTTTAAAGCAGAGCGGCTGCATTTTTATTGCCATCGGCACGGAGCGCGTTCACATGCTCAAGCTGCTGTGCGACAGCATTTTTGGTGCTGAAAACTTCATAAACGACTTCATGTGGCTTCACGGAAAGGGAAAAAAGGACAGCTTTTCTAGGACGATGCAGCAGTCCACGCTGTGCTACGCAAAGAACAAGCGCGCGCTGCATCCGTTCTGCGATTTTGAATACACAGACTGGGCTAAGACCAATGCCGACGGAGACGTCAGGGGCGCATGGTTCAGCGGAAGCATAAGCTTCAGCGAGGAGCGCTCAAATCCCGCTCACCCCAATTATTACCAAATCACCAGCCCAAGCGGCAAGGTCTGGAAGCGCCAGTGGCTCATAAGCCGCGCCCAGATGGACGCGCTGATTGCTGAAGGTAAGATTTACTGGGGGCAAGCTCCGCAGTATGACAACGTTCCTCGTAGAAAAATTTTTAACGGAGAAAAAAGCCCCATAATTCCCAAGAATATGATTGACGATGCGGACAGCACGCGAGCCGCCCAGGGCTATGTAGACGCTCTTTTGGGCGAACGCGGCGCATTTGACAACCCAAAGCCGGTAAATCTTATTGCCCACCTGCTTCGCATTACCGCCATGCCCAACGACAGTACCGTGCTGGATTTTTTTGCGGGCAGCGGAACCACGCTGGAGGCTGTAACCGCCCTTAACGCCGAAGACGGCGGAAAACGCCGCTGCATTCTGATTCAGAAGGCAGAAACAATAACGCGCAAGGAAAGCGTCTTTAAAACGATTGCGGATTTGTGCTATGAGCGCATAAAGCGCGTTCTTGCACAAACCCGCAACGGTCTTGACTATTATTCACTGTCAGAAAAATGAACGCCCGGAACACGGACGCCGCGCATTCGCCTTAAGCATTCCAGCTAGGCATTCACACTGGCAAACGCCGCGTCAACCTTGGCGCACCAGTCAGCCTTTTCCTTTTCAGAAAGGTATGTCGCCTTGAACGCGTTCTTAACGAGCGTCTGCACATCTCCAAGCGAAAAGCCCGCCTCTGTATGCAGTTTGTAGAATTCGTCGATGAGCGAAACCTTGAAGAACACCGGATCGTCCGTGTTCACGGTAACAAAAAGCCCACGGTCATAGAACATGCGGATTGGATGCTCGGCAATTGATTTTACGTATTTTTTTGTGAATACATTGCTAGTTGGGCAAACCTCAAGCACGGTTCCCCGCTCCTTGAGCGTGTCCATAAGATTTTCGTCCTGAGATGCCGTAATGCCGTGCCCGATTCGCGCGGCATGAAGCAAATCAATTGCCTCCCAGATAGATTCAGGGCCGACGTCTTCGCCGGCGTGGGCAACAACCTTGTAGCCATCTTTAATCGCCTGCTCGTATACCGGTGCAAAATCCCGAGCAGGTCCCTTGCTTTCCGCTCCGCCCAAACCGATTCCAATAATATGCTCGCTGGGGAACTGCTTGAGCAGATTGTAGTTGTTCATGGCGTTCTCGCAGCCAAACGTGCGGCTTACGTCCATAAGAAGCTTTATGGTAATTCCGTGCTTCTGCTTGATTTCCTCAATCTTGCGGTTGAACACGGCAACCATGTCCTCATATTTAAATCCGTTCTTAAGGAATGCGGTTGGCGCAAAAAACGCCTCCGTGTATACAATTCCGTTCTCAACAAGGTAGGTCGCAAGGTCATTAAAAATGTAGTCAAAATCCTCTACGGACTTATACAAGCCTTGAATTTTGATGAATGCCTTTATAAAGCCGTTCAAGTCGTCATACGTAAAAATCTGTGTTATTTCCTCATCAGAAATTTCCGTGCCGTTTGCCTTCTTGTACAGCGCTTTTATTGAATCAATCGTAGGAACTGCCTCAATGTGAAGATGAATCTCGGCCTTTGGAACAGCCTTTAAAAAAGTATAAAATTCGTCCTTATTCATAAATACTCCACAGATAATAAAATCCTATAACTAATATCGGAAGGATACCACTCAAACTTTAACAGTATTTTGGCTTCAAAACAATTATTTTTGAAATCTCTAAAAATTGCAATTCTTAGAGCTTCCCTTTTTGCTTTGCAGTTTGCGCTATTATGAGGACTGAACAGGTCTGCCGTTCTTTAAATGAATTATACGCTGATTCTCGCTTCCGCGGAATTCGAGCATGAGGTTCCGCTTTTCCTGAACGAACGGGCCGTCAACCAGCACGTCAATCGCGCAAAGCATCCGCTCGGTAAATTCGGTGTGCTTGCGTTGACCTTCCAAAAGGTCTTTTTCCAGCACGTAGCCCGTCCAGCACCAGATGTCCTTTGCCGGATAAGTCTGCTTTATTTTTTCGAGAAGAGGAGCCAGAACAGCCTGATTTTCCGGCTCAAACGGCTCCCCGCCCAAAAGACTGAAGCCCTGAATGTGGGAAGGCGAAAGCGCTTCAAGCAACTGGAGCTCCGTTTCTGCGGAAAATTCCGTTCCGTAATCAAAATTCCATGTCTGCGGCTGAAAGCAACCCGGGCAGCAGTTGCGGCATCCGCTTACAAAAAGCGAGACGCGCACGCCCAAGCCGTCCGCAACGTCAAACCGTTTGAGAGCGCCAAAATGCATAATGCCTACAGGTGCAGAACCCGCTCCTTTATTTCCTGCGTGCGTCCCTGGTTCCAGTATTGGGTTCCGATGTAACCGCAGGTACGGCGGGCAACGTTCATAGTGGACTGGTCGCGGTTTCCGCACTGAGGGCATTCCCAGATGAGCTTTCCGTCATCGTCCTCAATCACCTGAATCTCGCCTGTGTAACCGCACTTCTGGCAGCAGTCGCTCTTTGTATTCAGTTCGGCGTACATAATCTTTTCGTAGATGTGCTTTAAAAGCGCCATGACAGCCGGAATGTTGTTTTCCATGTTCGGAACCTCAACATAGCTTATGGCACCACCCGGACTGAGCTCTTGGAACTGGCTTTCAAACGTGAGCTTGCTGAACGCGTCAATGTCTTCCGTAACATGAACGTGATAACTGTTCGTGATGTAATTTTTATCGGTTACGCCCGCAATCTCGCCGAAGCGTCTTTTAAGCGATTTTGCAAACTTGTATGTGGTAGATTCAAGCGGCGTTCCGTACAAACTGAAGTCAATGTTGTGCTCTGCCTTCCATTTTTTGCAGGCATCGTTCATGTGCTGCATTATTTCAAGCGCAAACGGCGTTACTTCCGGGTCGGTATGCGGCTTACCGGTCATGTAGCGCACGCATTCGCACAAGCCCGCGTATCCCAAGGAGATTGTTGAGTAGCCGTTAAAAAGGAGCTTGTCGATTTTCTCGCCCTTTGCAAGGCGAGCCAAGGCACCGTTCTGCCAAAGAATCGGAGCAACATCGCTTGGAGTTCCCAAAAGGCGCTTGTGGCGCAGCATGAGCGCGCGATGGCACAGCTCAAGCCGCTCGTCAAAAATCTTCCAGAATTTTTCCATGTCGCGACCAGAAGAGCAGGCAACGTCAACAAGGTTGATTGTAACTACGCCCTGATTGAACCGTCCGTAGAACTTTGGCTTTCCGGTCTCGTCACGGTATACGGTAAGGAACGAGCGGCAACCCATACAGGTATAGCAGTTGCCTTCCTTAAGCTCGAACATCTTCTTTTCTGAAATATAATCCGGAACAAGGCGCTTTGCAGTGCATTTTGCGGCAAGCTCGGTGAGGTACCAGTATTTTGAGCCTTCCTCGATGTTGTCCGGCTCAAGCACGTAAATAAGTTTTGGGAACGCTGGAGTTACCCAGTAGCCCTTCTCATTCTTTACGCCCTGATAGCGCTGCTTGAGCACTTCCTCGATGATAAGCGCAAGGTCGGCCTTTTCCTGCTCATTTTTTGCCTCATTCAGGTACATGAATACCGTTACGAACGGGCTCTGACCGTTCGTCGTCATTAGCGTTACGACCTGATACTGAATAGTCTGAACACCGCGCTTTATCTCGTCTGCAAGGCGGCGCTCCACAATCTGGTCAAACTGCTCCTTTGTGAACTGAACTCCGGTTTCCTCAATCGTCGTATTCAATTCCTTGATGAGTTTTTTGCGGCTTACTTCAACAAAAGGCGCAAGGTGAGAAAGCGAGATTGACTGTCCGCCATACTGGCAAGAGGCAACCTGCGCGATAATCTGAGTTGCTATATTGCAGGCGGTTGAGAATGAATGCGGCGTGTCAATTTTTGTTCCGCTGATTACCGTTCCGTTCTGCAACATGTCCTCAAGGTTCACAAGGTCGCAGTTGTGCATGTGCTGTGCAAAATAGTCAGCGTCGTGAAAGTGAATGATTCCTTCGTTATGCGCCTGCACGATGTCTTCATCCAAAAGGAAGCGTTTTGTGATGTCTTTTGAGACCTCGCCCGCCATATAATCTCGCTGAACTGAAACGACGGTTGAATTCTTGTTTGAGTTTTCCTGCTTTACTTCCTCGTTGGCGCATTCCAAAAGTGAAAGAATCTGTTTGTCGGTGGAATTTGCCTTACGCAAAAGCGCGTGGCGGTAGCGGTATGTGATGTAGAGCTTTGCAATATCAAACGCGCCGATACGCATCAGTTCCGTCTCAACCAAATCCTGAATGGCCTCAACGTTCATCTGCACCTTGCTCGCCTGGCAAGTTTCGGCAACTTTCGCGGCAACGGCCTTTATGTATTCTTCAGAAAGGCGCTCTTTTTCTGGAACAGCATTGTTCGCTTTTTCTATAGCGGTCTCAATCTTTCTGATGTCAAAAATGGCCTCTTCACCGTTACGCTTGATAATCTTCACAATTTCCCCCTGTATTTTTTTGTTATACCAAGAGATACCGCCTAATAGCGTTATTTTTGACACAACATAAAAAAATCACCCTAGATATAGCGTTACTGCGTGCTAAAAGTGTACTATTCCTGCCCGCTTTATTCAATATGAAAAGGGAGAAAATCCATAAAATAAATAAAAGTATTTTTCTTGACAAACAGCGCGTTTGCACCTTATGGTCAGGACAAGAACGGCGGCGTTAAAAGCAAAGCGGGGATGCCTAAATTGAAGTTATCAGACATCCCCGTTTTTTTTATAAAAAAAGAACGACTACTGGGCGGCAAGCACGGTGGCTCGCGCCATAGCTTCGGTTATATTGTCAAAAATGTTCTCGCGCCCGATTTTGTCAGCCATGCCGGTCTTTTCACATAGCATGTACGGCTGCGTGTGAATTCCACTCAAGACGATTTTTACGCCCCGTCTGTCGCACGCTTGCTTGCACTGCTCCAACGAACGGATTCCGCCCGCGTCAAGATAAATCGTGTTACGCATTCTAAGCACCAGCACCTTGAATTCCGCGCCAGCGCGCTCTACGGCAACCTCAAATTTACGCACCGTTCCAAAGAAGAGCGGACCGTCAATCTCGTACACCAGGACACCAGCAGGAACGTCAAGCTGCTCCTCGTGTCCGTCGCCGGTAATGCCGGTTACAATCGTTCCCCGGCTCGTCTGCACCTCCGAAACGTCAATCATCTTCTTGATGAAGAAGAACGCTGCGAATACAAGACCGATTCCGATTGCGTAGGTCAAATCCACAAACACCGTGATAAGGAACGTAACCACAAGCACCGTAATATCGGACTTCTGTCCCTTCAAGAGCGCCTTAATCGAAGGAATTCCCGCCATTCCCCATGCAACATGCACAAGCACGGCGGCAAGCGCGCACATCGGAATATACTCAACGTATTTTCCAAAAATCATCATTATCAAAAGCAGAACGACCGCGTGAATCATGCCGGCAACCGGGGTGCGGCCACCGTTATTTATGTTCGTCGCCGTGCGCGCAATGGCACCCGTAGCCGGAAGCCCCCCAAAGAGCGGGCTGAAAATGTTCGCGATTCCCTGACCGATAAGCTCGTTGTTTGAGTCATGCTTTGTACCAATCATACCGTCGGCAACAACCGCAGAAAGCAACGACTCGATGGCGGCAAGCACGGCAATAGAAACCGCCGTCGGGAACACGGTCGTAAGCGTAGAAAGGCTCAGATTCGGAAGCTGCGGCTTTGGCAGCCCGCTCGGAATTGAATAGCGGTCCTTGATGATGTCCGTATGCCAGGCAGAGCTGTCGCCCGCAAAATGAGAGACAAGAAGATTTACCAGCGTTGCCAAAATGATGACGATGAGCGAGCCGGGAATTTTTTTGGTAACGCGTGGCCACAAAAAAATGATGACAAGGCAAACCGTCGCCATCACAAGGGAATACACGTTAAGCGTCGTAAAGGAGTTTGCATATACAAGGATTTTTCCGGCAAAGGTTCCTGGCATCTTTGCGTACTCCATGCCAAGCACCGTCATAGGAAACTGCGGATGCATTCCAAAAAAATCACCAAGCTGACCGGTTGCAATGGTAACGGCAATTCCAGCGGTAAAACCCACGACGATAGTATAGGGAATGAATTTTACCAGACCGCCCAGCTTGAACACGCCAAGCAGAATAAGAAGGATTCCCGCAATGACGGTTGCGGTTGCAAGCCCGCTTACACCAAGCGCAGGGTTGTTTACGATTGCATAGATGATTACCGTGAACGCACCTGTCGGACCGCCAATCTGACAGCGGGTTCCACCAAATGCCGCGATACAAAAGCCCGCGATGATTGCAGTGTACAGTCCTGTTTCCGGGCTGCAGCCGCTGGCAATGGCAAATGCAATGGAAAGCGGCAACGCCACGATTCCTACGATGATTCCGGCAATCAAATCCGAAACAAACTGTTTTCCTGTGTAATTTCTTAGGGTGTTCAAAAGCTCAGGTTTATACATCAAAAAACTCCAAAAAACATTTTATATAAGTAGAAAAATACATCTTTTAACAAGAAATAGCAACAAATGCGAGAAAGTATTCAGCAATTCAAAGTCATAATCATAACGGAAGCAAGCTTTCGCAGTCTATGTACAGGTAGTCCATGCCGTTCAGCTCCTTGAGCGAAAGAATGCCGGTAAGCGTTACGTCCGCCATCTCCGCAGGAAAGTCATCAGGGTAGGATTTTGCATCCGGAAACAGAAACTGCAAGCCGGTCTGGCAGCAGGCCGTGGCATCCCACATCAGCACGGAATAATGGCGCATTCCATTGTTCTCGTCAAAGGCAGAATAGAATTTTCCGCTCAGCCTGACGCGCTTTCCAAGATAGCGCTCCGTCTCAATCATCATGTTAAAAATCTGCGCGGATGCCATGTTGTAGTTCATTTTGGTCAAATCGATGTCAATTTTTGTGGAGTTTTTTTTGTCCGCAGACTCCAAGGCAGCCGCACCTTCCGAAGAGAAAAGCGTCTCGCCGCGCTCCCCTGTTTTTTTGCAGCCAAAAAGCAGAGCTACGCACATAAGCGCGCACGGCAGAACAAAGCCCGCGCCTCGTACAACGCCGCTCATATGATACCTCCCGCCCGCTTACGCAATGCGTCAACAAGCGCGCACGCACCAAAGGCAATGATGTCCGCCATGACGATTGTGGAGCCGACCGGCGTTCCCGCCACAATGGAAACAAGAATGCCAAGCAGCGCGCACACAAGTGAAAAGACGGCGGCAAACACCGTAACCTTCTTAAAACTCTTAAAAAGCAGCATTGAGGAAACCGCCGGAAAAATTATCAGCGCGGAAATCAGCAGGGAGCCAACAAGGTTCATCGCAAGCACGATGATGACCGCAACCACAACCGCCATCACAAAATTGTACAGGCGCACTTTTGTTCCGCAGGCAGCCGCAAAATTTTCGTCAAACGTGATTGCAAACACCCGATTGTAAAAGAAAATATAGAAAAAAATCACCAGCGTACAAAGCACGACAGAAAGAATGACCTCGCCCCTTGAAAGCGTAAGGATTGACGTTGAGCCGAACAGCGTGCTGCACACGTCGCCAGAAAGATTGGTCGGCGGCGCAAAAATGTTCAGAATCATGTATCCAAAGGCTAGCGCACCCACGCTTATCATTCCCACTGCGGCATCGCCCTTTATCTTGGAATTCTGCTTTGCACACAAAAGCATCACCGCAAACAGCGCCGTAAGAGGAAGCACAAAGTACATGTCGTTGTTAAGCTTCAAAATGGTCGCAATGGCAAGCGCACCGAATGCCGTATGCGAAAGTCCGTCGCCAATGTACGAGAAGCGCTTTAAAACAAGCGTCACTCCCAAAAGTGAGGCACAGAGAGAGATAAAAACGCCCGTGATGAGCGCATAAATTACAAACGAATACTGAAAATACGTCCTGAGAGTAGAAATTATTTCTGCCATGTTACAGTTCCTTCGGTTCTGTTCAGCTGAAGAATATGACCGGCGTATTTTGCCGATGCGTCCAAATCGTGGCTTATCATGATGACCGTCATGCCGTCCTTGTTCAGCGCCTCGATAAGACCGTACATCTCCTCCGTCGCCTTTGGATCAAGCCCGGTTACCGGCTCGTCCAGCAGAATCATCTTTTCGGCGGCGCAAAGGGCGCGGGCAAGCAGAACGCGCTGACGCTGACCGCCGCTCAGTTCGCTGAACGATTTTTCGGCGATAGCAGAAATGCCAAGGCGCTCAAGGTTCTGCCAGGCACGCTTTTTGTGGGAATCGTTGTAGAACGCAAAGAATCCCAGCTTATTCTGGCAGCCGCTGAGCACAATCTCAAAAACGCTGGCAGGAAAATTCTTCTGAAAGGCGTTCTGCTGCGGAAGATAGCCTATTTCCTTTGCAGAAAAGCCCTTCTCAAATTCCACCGTGCCAGAAACCGGCTTCAAAAGTCCCAGAATCGTCTTCATCAGAGTGGATTTTCCGCTTCCATTATGCCCCAGAATGCACAGGTAGTCGCCCGCATTCAGCTCGAACGAAATATTTTTAAGCACGGACTTCCCATCATAGCCAATGGAAAGGTTCGTGCATTTCAGCAAAGCCATGTTTCCTCCACACTACTTCAGGCGGTGAAGCATCCAGAACAATTCCTCAAGAGATTCCTCACTGCCGGCACGCAAATCTTCTGCAACACAGCCGCGTATATGGTCGCCCATAAGCTCACGGGAAAGGGAATCTATTCCCGCACGCACGGCACTCACCTGAATCAGGACGCTGGTGCAGTAGGTGTCCCGTTCTATCATTCCACGAATGCCACGGAGCTGTCCTTCCAGCTTGTTCAGGCGTGAGCTGAGTTTTTTCTTCTCTTCCTCAGAACGTACAGTTTTTTTGTTCCTGATGCTGTCATAAAATGAAACATGCTTTTCTTCCATGAAAAATCACCTCGTAAAACAAAGTTTGCTTATATTACCCCCCTAGGGATATGATAGTCAAGTATGCTTGTACACCAAAGTTTTTTTTTCTATAATTCGCTCATGAGTTACCGCTGTCCTCGCTGTCAAAAAAAAGGCGAATTCTGTCTGTGCAAGTATACAAAAGAAATTGATTCCGGCATAAAATTCGTGTTGCTGATGCATCCAAAGGAAGTAAAAAAGAACCGAACCGGCACCGGCTGGATAACGCGAATCTCGCTCAAGAACTGCGAGATAATCGAAGGACTAGATTTTTCTCAGAACGCACGGCTGAACGCCCTGCTTGCTGACCCGCAGTATTTTCCGGTGCTGCTGTATCCCGGGGATGACGCATGGACCGCAAAAAAGCCGGGCTTTGCAGAGGAAGCAGGCGGTCGCACGATTCTTGCCATAATCATTGACGCAACGTGGTTCTGCAGCCGCAAAATCATTCAGCATAACCCGGAGCTTCTGCGGCTTCCAAAGCTGAGCTTTGCGGGCGAATACCGCTCAATCTTTACGTTCAAACGGGAGCCGCGCCCGGAATATATCTCCACAATCGAAACCTGCTACTATCTTATAAAGGAGCTTCAGGGCATCGCCCTTGCCCGTACGGACTGCGACCCGGAGCCGCTCATGGACGTGTTCAAGCAGATGATAAAAGACCAGATTCGCTGCGAGAATGAGAGGATTATGGGTCTGCGCCCGAACATCCACGAATCAGACAGCCATTACAACAAGTTGCGCAAGATGCCGGAATTCTAGCCGCACGCCCCTGCTGTCCGCACCAACTGCCTATTTTTTGAACGGAACCGTTCCCTGCGCCTGATATTCGCCGCATAGCACGCCGAACATTGCCTTTACCGTATAGTCAGAATAGCTGTACCCCATAACAATATCATCCGCCCAATCCATATCAAACGAGGTCGTTGGCGTCATGATAGAAAAAATCACCGTTTTTTTACCGTACTGTCTGAGCCATTGTGCAATGCGCGCCGTGCGCTCGCTGTAGACCATCACCACAAAGGAATCGTAGCCGTCAACAAGCTTGCCGATGTTGTCCACAACCCACTGCGTCTCGTTGGGGCCAATCTCATAAGAAAAGCGGAAGTCGCCCGTTAAAGAAAAGCGCTTCTTTCCTTCCTCAAAAAACGTCGGAAGGGAACCGACCAGCAGTACCTTGCCCATGTTTGCGTCAGAAAGCGGCAGGCTCTTATTCTTATACACCGCGATTGAGCGGCACGCCTGCTCCAAAAAGAATTTCTGTCCGTCACGGTCAGGAATGTGAGATGCGATGTTTGCGGCATCCGGATACAGGGGAGCGGCGTTCCCGCCCTTAAAATAGTCAAGCTTTGCCTTAAGCACGCGCCGCGCCGCATCCTTCACGCGCTCGCGGAACGCCTCGTCAGTACGCATCAGGGCAAGATTGTTCGTCCACAGCGCCTCGCCAAGCCGCGCCGTGGTTGATGAAATGACTATATCGTTACCCGCCTCAATGGCCATTCTGAACGCCGCCGAAACAGAGCCGGCGAACATCGTGGCACCGTTCATCATCATATCGTCGGTGATGATGAGCCCCTCGTAGCCAAGGCTTCCACGCAGCAAATCCGTCAGAAAATACTTGGAAAGGCTCGCCGGTGTTCCCGTTGGGTCAATTTTAGGAAAGCTCAGGTGTCCGCTCATTACGGCCGGAACCTTCTGCTTTATAAGATACATGAACGGAACAAGCTCGCGCTTTTTGAACGTCTCAAAATCAACGTCAATTTCAGGAAGATTTATATGGGAATCAAAGCGCGTGTCGCCATGCCCCGGAAAATGCTTTACCGTAGGAATGATGCCAGCCGCAATGCTTCCGCTTGCCCAAGCATCACCAAGAATGCCCGCCTTCTGAGGATCGTCTCCAAAAGAGCGCGTTCCTATAATCGTGGAATCGTGGTTTGTGAACAAATCCACCGTCGGGGCAAAATTCATGTTGATTCCAAGCACTTTTATCTCGCGGCTTATATAATACGCCGAATACCATGCGTCCGCCGGATACCCGCTGGAACCAATAGCCATGTTGCCGGGCGTAATTGCAGTTTCTCCCTTTACGTGGCGAATCCAGCCGCCCTCCTGATCGGTGGCAACAAAAAGCGGAATCTTAAAGCGCCCCTCCGAAGAGCGCCGCTGAAGCCGCGTTATGGATTTTGCAACAAGATTTATGTCGTCAGTATTCCAGCCAAACACTTTTACGCTGCCAAGCCCGCGGTCAACCCAGTCAAAAAGCAGCTTGTCCGGCTCCGCACCCGCCCAGCCGAACATCAGAATCTGGCTCAAAAGCTCCGTGTCGCTCATGCGCTCCACAATCGCGCGCGAAAGCTGGTCGCTGGGATAATCGCTCCAAAAGTTCACATCGTCATTTACATTTATAGAGAACTGACAAAAAACCGGCACGCACAAAAAAAATCCGGCAAGAAACGCAAAAATTCTTTTCACAATACAAAGATTCTACCGAAATTCCCGCAAAGTGTCATTCGATTGCGAGAGCAAACACATTATAATTTTGAACGCATAAAACAGAAGAAAAGTGTAAAAAAAATAACGCGAAGGAAAACCTGCGGCTTTCAAATCTTCAACTGGAAGCTATTTTTTTATCTTATCCAGAATATTGTTCGTAATGGAACTGGTCTTGAAACTTAAATCCTTGAGGTTTCCAGTAAGGCTGCTCAAATTCTGCATGAGCACGGAATCGCTGAACATAGACGCAATCTGCCAGCGGTACAGCTCCTCGATTTTGTAGCGGATAATCGTTCCCTTTGCGCTCAGCTCCTCGCCAACTTCAAACTGCTTGTCCAGGAAGGCGAATTTTCCGATTTTCTCAAACGGCTTGAATCCGGTCTTTGGCGTTACAAGGCGCTCCAGTTCCTTGAACATAAGGTTCCGCACCTCTTCCGACTTGAGCACGGCGCTGAAATTTTCCGTATCCAAGCCCTGCTCCTCGGCAAATTTCTTGATATTTTCCTTCTGAGGAATGATAAGCGCGCCAAGCGAATTCTGATCCTGACCGACAACGACCGCCTGTGCAATATATGGTGACTCAACAAGCTTGTTCTCAAGCGGAAGCGGCTCCACGTTCTCACCGGAACGAAGCACGATTGTATCCTTTGCGCGGCCTTTTACAATAATCTCCTCGCCTACAGTGCGAACGACAAGGTCTCCGGTATTGAACCAACCCTCCTGCACCGCCTCTGCCGTAAGTTCCGGCTGCTTGTAATAGCATTTCATTACGTTGTCGCCTCGAATATACAGCACGCCCAGCTGACCGGGACCGCATTCAACGCCATGGCGGTTCACCACCTTTGCCTCGCAATACGGAAGAGCCTTTCCAATCGTTCCCATGACGTTGTTGCGGTAATTCCGCATGGAGCAAATCGGGGCGGTCTCCGTAAGCCCATAGCCTTCAACAAGACGGATTCCCACAGCATTGTAGAAGCGGTCCAGCTTTGGCGCAATGCCACCGCCACCGCTCATGGCAAGCTTGAACGAGCCGCCCATAACATCGCGAATTTTCTTAAAGAACACCGCCTCGCCCAGCATTGCAAACGGTGAAAGGAACAGGCACGGAACAAAAAGCACGCGGTCAAACAGCCGGTGAATCCACAGCTTTTTCTTGAACAGCTGGTTCCGCCCATAAATAATGTTCAGCAGCCTAAGCCGAGTGGTCGCAGAGCCGGTGCACAGCTTGAACAGTACCTTGCGCCGCTTTGATTTATTGACAGCCTGCTTTTCCATGACGTTGTAAATGCCGTCCCAAATACGGGGAACGCACGCCAAAAACTGCGGCTGGATTTTTTTCATGTCAGAAATCATCATGCTTACGACTGGCTTGGAATAGCACATCGCCACGCCTACGTAGGCAAGATAGTATTCAATTTCACGCTCATATACATGCCATACCGGAAGAACGGTCAGCGCCTTGTCTCCATGCTTGAGCGGCAGAATCAGGTTCAAGTCCTTTATCTGACAAAGAAAGTTCTTATGCGTAAGCTCAACGCCCTTTGGAATTCCTGTGGTGCCTGACGTAAAAATAATCGTCGCCGTCTCGTCCTCGGTTCCAAGCTTAAGGATTTCCTCAACCTCGCCCGGATGTTCCTCGCGGTAGTCCTTGCCCTTCTGCAGGATGTCCTCATACGTATATACCGGAACATCAAGGGCGGACGCATCAATTCCGTTCGGGTCAATGACCACAAGATTCCTGAGCGCCGTGAGCTTGGCGCGGCATTCTATGATTTTTGAAAGGCTGTATTTGTTCTCAACAATGACAGTGGGGCATTCCGCAAAACTCAGGATGTACGACAAATCCTTTACGGTCGCCTCGCTTCCGCGCGGAATGTCGCAGCAGCCAATAGACATGATTCCCATGGAGCACACAAACCATTCATGGCGGTTGTCGCTTATAAGTCCTATGTGTCCGCCACGCTCAATACCAAGAGAAAGAAGTCCCGCGCCAAAATAGAGCATTTGCTGTGAAAAATCTATGTAGCTGACCGGATGGAAATTTCCCGCTTTGTCTTTAAAAAACTGAATTGGACTTGTAGGAATATCCATTGCCTTTTCATAAAGCATCTGCGGAACTGTTTTTGCCATATAATTCTCCGGAAACATTAAGCGACACTTTCTGTGTTTTTGTCGCATACATGATACAAGATTATAAAAATAAATTCCACTGAAAAATAGCTCCCTGCCCTCCTTGCCAAGCTTGAAGCGCCCCTTCGTCAATCGGAAGCATTGCGCTGTGCAAGCAGGACGGCAGCAAAGACAAGGACGCAACCGGCAATGCCCCACGACGAAAGCTGCTCACGTTCCCCGTTCACGGGAATCAACAGGCTGAACAGCATACCGAACACGCTTTCAAAGCTCATAAGGATTGTCGCAAGCGCAGGCGGAAGATACTTCAAGCCCACGTTCTGCAAAACGAACGCCAGCGCCGTACTGCCAAGCCCCAGATACAGCATGGAAGCAACGAATGCACGGCTTGCAAACGCGCCCACAGGAAAGCCCTGCACCGCCAGCGTAAGGCAATTGCGGGAAGAATCGTAGAACGGCGCGAACAGCCAGGGCGCGGCGGTCGGTGAAGTGCCGGTGAGCGAATACGGCGCCGACCTGCTGGAGGGCTACACGGACGCCGCCGTGATCGTACCGCCGGAGATCGTCGTTGTACCGGTTCCGGGGAGGTACATTGCTGTACCGGTGGACGTAAGGACTGCGCCGTCGTAAATGTTGATTATCGCGTTCTGGGTATCTGACCCGTTTGTCAGAACAGCGAAATCATCGCCGCCGTCAATCGTGCCGGGGAGTCCCGTGCCGGCGAAGCTGGCGGCCTTTTCAGGCGGGACCGTGCACTCGAACGCGAGTCCGTCGAGCGAGACGTTCTTCACGTGTCCGCCCTTCCCGCCGCGGATCGAGAGGAGCGTCCCCGTGCGTGGGGCTACGACCTCCGCGCGCGTCATGTCCTCGCCGGGCCTCGGCCAGTAGTAGAGGCGCCCCGCCGTCGTGTCGAGATACCACTGTCCCGGCTCCGTCATGCCGTCGCGCGTGTTGTAGACGACGTAGCCGTGGTTGCCAAACGAACCGGCAGGATGGCGGGTGGGCGTGCGGAAATGCAACACGGCGTTCTCGACGTCGTTGGAGAGGACGCGCACAAGCGAATCGTCCCAGGAATGGTA
>CAKZZR010000110.1 GCA_937885475.1 uncultured Treponema sp. | reverse complement strand
CTCCCGACATTCTGGGTGTAAACCAGACGCTCGTACCAGCTGAGCTAACTGCCCATATCGCGTTGCGATGTATGCACTATAGCAAAATTATGCACATCGTGTCAACACCACAACAGCGATTTTTTATTATTTATGACAAATCTTTTTCTCGCATTCCTTGTAGATTGCGCTTGTCTGGGCAACCACATCGGAAGGAATTTCCTTGATATTAGGGTCGCCTGCAAGGTTATGCTCCTTAAGCCAGTCGCGTACGAACTGCTTGTCGTAGCTTGCAGGACTTCCGCCAACCTCGTACTTGCTCAAGTCCCAGAATCGGCTTGAATCCGGGGTAAGCCCCTCGTCGCCAAGAACAAGCTCGCCGTTCTCGTCAAGACCGAACTCAAACTTGGTGTCCGCAATGATGATTCCGTTCTTGTATGCGTGCTCGTAGCACTTCTTGTATACGGCAAGAGCGGCCTTCTCAATCTTCGTTCCAAGCTCCTCGCCCAAATCGTTCTTCATGTATTCCAGAGTAACGTTGATGTCGTGCCCTTCCGCAGCCTTCGTGCTAGGAGTTACGATAGGCTCCTCAAGCTTCTCCGCCTGCTTGTATGCCTTGTCAAACTTGTGGCCAAGGAACGGCTCGCCCTTCTTGTATGCCTCGTACATTGAACCGAACATGTAGCCGCGCACAATCACCTCATACGGAATCATCTTGAGCTTCTTTACAAGGATGGTCCGTCCCTCATACTCAGGCTTCTGGAATTCAGCCGGCATGTCCTTAAGGTCAGAAGAAATCATGTGATTCCTTACGATGTCCTTTGTGTAGTCAAACCAGAAATTTGAAAGCCCGTTAAGCACCTTGCCCTTGTCCGTAATCAGTGTCGGCAGAATCACGTCAAAAGCGCTCAGGCGGTCAGTGGTAACGATTACCATCCTTCCGTCTTCCAAATCATAAACCTCGCGGACCTTGCCGCTCGCATATTTTTTCATTACAAAACCTCTTTCTCACAGCTTGAACCATATTACCGCTTTGCATAGGGATTTTCAACAGGAGGCATTTTTGCTCCGCAAAAACCGGGCTTTTCAAACTTATACTACCTTCAGAAGATTCTTTATCTGTAAATCAACGTATTTCACAACTTTAACATCTGTTTCTCGCTCGGAAAGGTTCGCAGTGTGCGTCTCGTTTGTCTGAATCAGTATTTTTATTGGAAAGTCTTTTCCACGGACGGCATTTTCAAGGCTCAGGATTGCTTCGTCTATGGTTTCCGTGTCCTTCTGAATTTTTATAGGAATCAGGCTTTTTTCATTTCTTATGAATCCATCTATTCCTTTGTTTCTTTGGACAGGTATCGCATTCAGCAGAGTTAAAAGCGCATTCTCAAATGAGGATTTTTCAATATAAGATTCAATCCCTTTGGATAGCACGCCAGATTCTGATATTACCATATCTGAAAGCCTTTTTTCTGACAGAGTTATGGCATCCGGATTCTTATCAATTCCTATGTAATTCCTATGCAATGATTTTGCCGCAATGCAAGTGGTTCCGCTTCCACAAAATGGATCAAGCACAAGGTCGTTCTCGTCGGTGACAAGTTCGATTATCCTTTGAATCAGCTTTACCGGCTTTTGAGTGGGATAACCGCACCTTTCCTTTGCCTTGGGATTCAGGAATGGAATTTCCCATACATCGGACAAAGGAACGCCTTTTTTTTCCGTTGCAAGCACGACGTTTCCGTCTGAATCTTTTTTGTATTCTGATTTTCCTTTGGAATTTCTTGCACGCTCCTGAAGGATTTGATCTATATTCGTGGAAGGTGAATAATCTGTGTAGAATTGGTTGAATTTAAAATTCTTGGACTTGCTGTAAAAATATATATTCTGATGGGCATTCAAAAGCCCTTTTTTTGAGTTGGACCATCTTTTATACGACCATATTATTTCACTCTGAAAGTTTTCCTCGCCAAAAATTTCATCAAGCACTGCTCTCAGATTGTGAGATGCATATCTGTCACAATGAAGGAATACCGCACCATCAGTTTTTAGAATTCTTTTTATTTCTGATAGAATTTCAGACATAAATGACAGGTACTCAGATTTTGAGGAAAATTTATCATCGAAAGAATAAACTTTTCCATCTGTTCTTGAGGATAACTCATGCTCTTTTTGCGAGAAAAATGGAGGATCCAAATATACGAGGTTCACGGAATCAGCAGATATTTTTTTCAGTTCCGTACATGAGTCCCCGCAGATAAGCGTATTCAAAGCATCACTAAGCATACTCTGACATCCTTTCATCTGCAATTTTCTCAAGAATTTCTTTTAAATCAAAGCCTGTATAATTCTTTATGAAATTCCACGCATCATCGCCGGCATAGTATTCACCTTTTATTCCCTCATACAAGGTTTTCAAGGTTTCCTGTATGCGAACCGCCTGTTCTCTTTGAGGATAATAAAACATCACTCTTATTGGCTTATAACCCTTCTGGCTTATGACCTTAACTCGGGTATGTTCCTTCGTTATGTGGTCTCCGTCAGTAGTGGCATCCCGCCATTTTATTTCCAATGCGTCCGTATCATTAAGAAAGTCGATTTCATAGGTAGAAGGGCGCCTTCCAAGTGTATTCGGAATTTTTACTTTTTTTCCTGTAGGGTATTTATGCCGAAGGCATAGTGTGGCAGAATCTTCCAAAAAGGCACCGGCATATTTATAAAGGAAACGACCTTTGTTCTGATAAATGTCGATGAGATTTCCTTCTGATTCAGATATCCCCAAAACTCTGTAAATTAAAAAATGAGAATTGTCATCTGATTTCATCTCTTCCGTGCGGTCATCAATTTTTGCCCTCAGCTCAGATGAATATTTATCAGAGAGATTTTTTATTTCATCGTACAAAGCAGAATCCATATGAAAAAAAATACTGAATTTTTAGGAAAAAATCTATACACCCCTTCCAGAATCTTCATTTCTTCCCCGCACCCGCGCGATAATTCCAATCAGGCACAAGAACGAGAGCGCTCCTAGAAGGGCGCCGAGGGTATCGGCAATCCAGTCAAATATGCTGGAAGAGCGGCCGGGGGTGAAGCTTTGGTGAATCTCATCGATTATGCCGTAGGCGCTTACGATAAAAAGCGGAAGACACAGATTCTTCCGCGTTTTTATGGCGCAGGCAAAGGACACCCAGAACGAAAAACCGGCGAAGCAGATGCAATGGACGAGCTTGTCGGCGTTCCAGAAGGACGGAAAATGCTCAATCGTTTCCTGACTTGAAAGATACCAGCTCGTGCAGAAGATGAAAGAAGACGGAAGCCACTTGAGGATGCGGATTATATTAGAAGAAATATTTCGTTCCATTTCTTGACTCAACAAAAAAGAGCACCAGGGCAAAGAGCGCATACAGGGCAGAAACGGCGTAAACCAAAAATTCTGCGACGTTCAGAAGCCACAGAGTCTCAAGGGCAGAAGGAATGCAGAACGCAAGGAGTGCGCAAAGGGCGTTCACGGCAATTTTTGAAGGAACGTGGGTTCTCATTCCGTCAGCAATGTTAAAGCACAGGCGCGAAAGGATGAACAGCATGGAAACAAGCAGCACCGGCTTTACGAACAGCATGAAAAAAGAGGCAAGCGAGCTGTCAGAGGCAATTATCATGTACGGCATGAACACGGCGTAAAACGAAACCGTAACCGGAAAAAACGCCTTTATGCGCACGTCAAAATCGTCCTTGGTGCAGAAAAAATACACCGCATACAGCAAAACCACCGGAAGCGCATAGAATTTAAGAAGGAAATACAAAAAATTTGACAAAAAACTGTATTCCGGCACTCGATGCAGGTACGTGAACACAGCCGTGCAAAGACTCACCAGCACCCCTGAAAGGCTTCCGGCAATAATCAGAAGCAGCACGACCTTATCCTCTGCCTTAAGGCACTCATAAACCAAAATCGCAGGAATCAGAATGAACATGAACAAATACATGCCATCAGAATATCACAAACCGGAACGATAGAAAAGACAGAAAATCTGACTTTACAAGGGAAACGCATTATGAAAGGATGAGTCAAAAAAATATTTTCCAGTCGATTTTTCGTTCATTTCCCCTACTTTTCTATAAAAAATCTTACGGCAGATACTCTGGGTTTATGTTGCGGAGGGCGTTGAACATTTTTTCTTTGGCACGGCGGTCGCCGCGGGTAAGGGCTTCAAGGCGGGCGCGGGCATCCTTTCTGCCGGAATTGTCCTGATACATGCAGGTACAGGTGGTGCTTATGTAGCCGGACTGGAGCGCGTGGGCTTTTATGGTTTCTACGTCGGCATAGCACAACGGACGGATAATCGAAAGCGAGTATTTTCCGTAATTCAGGCGCGGCGGCATGGTGGAAAGCTGAGCCTTTGTGAGCATGTTCATAAGAAGGGTCTCAAGAATGTCGTCAAGGTGATGTCCGAGCGCAATCTTGTTGTATCCGTGCTTCAAGGCAAAATGAATCAGCTCGTTCCGCCGCTGAGAGGAACACCAGTAGCAGCTCATTTTAAAGCCTTCCTTTACACGGTTCTCAACGTCCACAAAATAATTTATGGTGTCAACGTTCCATTGCGAAAGCATCTGACGGAGCTTAGGACTCATGGTGCACGCCTCAAAATCAGTCTCGATATGAATGGCAGAAAAACTGAAGTCAGCATCCTTACGCCTGGCACGGTTCGCAAAATATTCCACCAGCGCCGTAGAATCCTTTCCCCCGGAAGCGCCGACAAGAATCTTGTCCCCCGGCTCAATCATCCTGTAGTCAAAAATCGCCTTATCAATAATACTGAATAATCGTGGCTGTCCCATGCAGACAGTGTAGCAGAAAATAATGATTTATTCAAAAGCTAATGAATGAACTCACCTCACCGCCCGACTTTTGTGGCAGGCAAAGTACAGCACCTGCTTTTCTTTGGCCATATCCTTTATCAGCTGCAAGGCGAGAGGGACTTTGTCGTCATCCAAGTTCACGAAGGGGTCGTCCAGGATAATTGGGGGCTTTTCATCTTTAAAGAGTGCGTCTATCAAGGCCATCCGTGAGCAAAAATTCACCAGGTCCTTATAGCCTTCGCTCAATGCCGCGCTTTCATGGTATTTTCCGCCGTCATCAACGGAAACCTTCAGGTCGGTATCTATGGCAAGCTTGAGCTTGCTGTCGAGCATGGAAACATACTTTTCAAAGCCTTTTTTCATGGGGTCAGAATAATTTGCGTCCAGGTTTTCTTTTGCCTTGGAGAGAAGCTGCTGGGTTTTCTGCAGGATTTCATATTCCGCCTGTTTTTCCTTTTTTGTGATTTCAAGGCGCTCTATTTCCGTCTCAATGTCCTCTTTTTTTTCCGTGTGGGTCAGATTGTCGTTTATGATTTTCTGATAATCGGCGACGGTCCTGTTTTCCGCAACAATCTGCTCTGCGATGCCGGACAATTCCTCGCGCAAGGCTTCCGCTGATTTTTCAGGCTTTGAGAGCTTTTCAAAAGATGAGACATCATTTTCAGGATTGTCTTCAAAATCCTTTACCTTCTGCATGGAAGAAGCAATAAACTCACCGGCATTTTTTATGTCGTTCAGCCTGTCATGAACACTCTGTACCTGGTCCGCAAAAGAAAAGGTCTTATCCACATCATATTGCGAAAGCACGGCTTTCAGGCTTTCTTTTTGAGAGTCCTGCAATCTGGCGTTATGAGAGTCTGCATTCATCTTTTTTTCAAGCTCACTAAGACGGTTCAATCTTTCGGTCAAAGCCTGGATTTCTGCCGGAACAGAAGAAATATCCTCCGTCTTGCAGTAGCGCTTCATGAATGCCTTGAGCGCGTTTTCGTAATCCTCAGGATTTTTTGCCTGAGTTTTGAGCCAGAGGGAATAGTCAGCATTCTTTTTTGAAAGCGTAGCATAACGGTTGTAATTTACGCTTATGCCAGTGAGTGCGACAAGCTCAGAATCTTCAGACGCGCCATACTGAGAGATGAAAACCTTATAGCCGTTTTCTTTTTCAGAAGAAGAAGCGCGCAATGCTTGTATCTTGGTTTCCAATGCAGATATTTCAGCTTCAAGCTCAGAAAAATCCTGATTTCTGGACTTTGAGGCAAAGCCTGACACAACAAAGAAAGCGCCCAGCGCAAGAAGCCCTGCACTCACAGGAAGAACCGCCCTAAAAGCAAAGGACGCAGCCCCAGCAAGAATACAAAGCGCCGCGGAAATAAAAAAAGCAATGCGCTTAAAGTTCTTTGGTTTTGTTTGCAAAGCAAGCTTTAGTTCCAGTCTTTTTGACTGAAGCTCAGACTCAAGCCGTGCAACTTCATTTTTCATATCCTGAACTTCAGAAACGTGAGCGATATTCTCGTTTATCTTTTCTGCGGAAAGATTTGAATCCTCAAAAACAGGCTTCAGAGCGCTTAATTCCGCAAGTTCTGCTTCCGTCAGTTTTTTCTCGCTTTCTTCCTGCTTGAACCGCTTGTAGTCACCATCCGCCTTCAGGCAAGAATCTATCTGCTCCTTTGAAGGCAATATGTCGCCCGCAAAATAATTTCGCAAGGAGTCATACTGGTCTTTTTCTGCTTGGGTGGCAGAGCCTGTCTGAAGATTGGATTCAACTGTTGTATATGAGCGGATAAGCGCATCCAATTTTCCGATTGCCTCATCAGTTGGCACCTTGCCATTGAAAAATAAGAGCAAGCTCTCCTTTGATTTTTGCGCCGAGCGAACATCAGCTTTTAATTGCTCATAGCGAAGTTTTGCTTCATATTTTGCGCTTTCTGCAAGCTGACCTTCAAGGGTTCGCTGTGTTTTTTTAAGGTCTTCAATGCGCTTATTGAGTTCGGCAATTTTCTTTTCATAATTCTCATTCTGCAGGATTTTTGACTCAATTCCGACAAGAGCATTGCGGTTTTCTTCTATAGTATTCTGTATCTGGGCAATTTCGCCATTGTTTCCACGTTTGGCCTTCAATGCCGTCGCCTTCTTGTCAAGAAAAGCTACGGCCGTGTCAAAGCTTGAGATGTCAGATGCTTCCACCAAGTTGTTCAGTTTTGCCGAAATGTCATCAGAAGCAACAGGACTTTCGTCCAGCACCACGTGAACGCTCCGTCCGTACGTTTCCCGGTTTATTCCAAAAAGCTCATTTCCAATATTTTCAGAAAAATCGTCAGAGATTTTATTGGTCTTAACGTCCCTCAGCTCAAAGGTGTCCTCGTTCTTCTTAAGTCCAAAGGTCCTGTGGATTATGTAAATCTTCTCTCCATGCAAAAAAGCAAGCGTTCCACCATACACCCCGCCCTGCCACGGCGCATATTTAAGCTTTTCGTTTTTTTCAATGTCCTTTGAGGTAGTATGCTCCATTCCATAGAACATGGATTTTATGAATACAGAAAGCGTGGTCTTTCCCCAGCCGTTCTCATGAATGAATGCATTCAATCCGTCAGAAAAATCAATGTCAACATTTGAAAGCTTTCCGAAATTCTGTATATGCGCTTTTATAAGTTTCATATTCAGCCAAGCCTCCCCGCCAGCGCTTTTATTCCAGTCATGATGATTTTTGATTTCTCCTCATCCGACAAGCCGCCCTGATTTCTTACCAGGCGGATGAACTCGCCTTTGAGCGACACGTCATTCTCATAACGCGAAAAGTCGATTTTAGTTTCCGTCCTGTCCTTAAAGCGAATGAAATAATAATTTGAAGCGAATGCGGCCTGGTATGAATCAGGTTCAAGCTCCGTTTCCTCAGAGATTTCGCCTGTCAAATCCACCTGAACTATGTCCTGCCTCGGAATGCCGGAAAGCCGCTCGGTTATCGCCTGCATTATCTCGTTATAGGTCATCACGCCGTCCAATTTTACGCTGACTTCATGAATGCGCCGTTTTGAAAGCAATATGAATTTTGTTTTGATTGAATTATTTTCAATCTCCAGAAGGACAAAGCCTTTCTCGCCGCATTCGTCAAATCCGCGCCCTTCAAGACAGCCCGAATAGCACCAGGAGCAGCGGTGGTCAAGCCTTGCCATTTTGTAGTCATGGATATGACCGAGCGCTATGTAGTCAATATTCTGATTTGCAAGGCTTGGTAACGAAATTACCGGAGCGCCGTCCTTTGCCTTGTATTCCGCAACCTGCCCATGCAGGACCACGATATTAACTTTTTTTGAATCAAAGGAAAGCTCATTGTAAGCCGTAACCGGAATCGTCTTTCCAAACTCATGCCCATAAATCTCAACATTGCCATAGGAATACGAGGTCCACTTTGATTTTGAAAACGGCTTCAGATTCGGCATGTGCTCGGCATCCGCAAAATCCACATCCTCATCATGGTTTCCGCGCAAATACAAGAAGTCAATTTCTGGATTCTGAGCGATTATGTATGCAATCCGCTTTTTTATCGTCCTTTGCTGCGTGGTCTTTGTGTCAAACAAATCGCCCGCTATTATGATTGCCCGGACCGCATTCTCACGCGCGAATCTAACCATGTTTGAAAAGGCATCGACAATCTCATTTCTGCGCTCGTCCGCCTTTTCCTTGGAAAGGTGCGTGTCCATCCTTGAATCAGCATGAATATCAGCACAATGGATTATTCTCATAACAGCTCCCATAAAAAGTCAGTTTGCGTTGACCTCCCAATTGTAGCATAAAAAATGATGATGTTATAGGTGTGGGATAGAAACAACAAAAAAAAAAGGCACTCCCATAAAGGAGTGCCCCTCAAAGCAGACTTGTGTCTGATTATTTTATCTCGTAAACCCAGCCTTCTGGAGCCTTGAACTCGCCCATCTGGATTCCGGTGAGCGTTTCGCGGAGCTTT
>CAKZZR010000109.1 GCA_937885475.1 uncultured Treponema sp. | reverse complement strand
GGTCTCACAGCCTGAAACGCACGTGTATTCTATTGAAAGAAGCCCGATGTCCGCATTGCAGGTGATGTCCATGGCACGCGAAACCTTGTTCATTGCCGCACGCACACGGTACGCGCCCGCACCAACGGAAAGCATCATAAGCCCAAGCCGCCCGGCCAAAGCCGCCTTTTCTGAAAGCGGCGCATTTTTTGCCGCCTCGTGACTCTGAACGTCAATAAGATTGTCCCAGTCGATAGACATGTGCTGTTTTCGTAACTTGCTCATCGTGCAGCTCCTTTTTACATTGGCATTATAGCCGATTCTCCAAAAATGTAACAGAGTTGAATAGAATACCAGAAAAATGAATGCCTCCAGCCGCACTAAAAAAACAGCCGGCTCAAGATGACTTGAAACCGGCTGTCTGTATGGTCAGTGAATCCTGTTATTTCGTAGCGCCAGGAATTTGTCGTTCGCTTCGCGAACTTACCGAGTTTGTAATCAACTTCAGTTGCTTACAAACTCGCGTGCAATTATAAAGTTGCGCCTGGAATATCTTTGTCGAACTCAGGGTTACCATGATGATATGTAGGAAGAACCTTTGGAGAAACGGCATCGCCTTCTATCTTGGCGGCGGCACGCTCCTTTTCAAATGCCTTTACATGGTCAAGGTTAAGCTTGTCGCTCAGCTTGATGTTCTTGAAGATTTTTCCGGCTTCAATACCAGCTTCACGACCGAATACTACTACATCAAGGAGTGAGTTACCCATCAAGCGGTTCGTTCCGTGAACGCCGCCGCTGGCTTCTCCTGCAACCAAGAGGTTTGGAACGTTTGTATGGCAAGTCTTGTCAATCTCAACTCCGCCGTTCTGGTAATGAAGGGTCGGGTAAACAAGGATTGGCTCCTTTCTGATGTCGATTCCGTACTTAATGAACATGTTGTACATAGCAGGGATTGACTTAAGGATTGTTCCTTCTCCGTGGATTGCCTCAATCATCGGGGTATCAAGCCATACAGCATCCTGAACGTCGTTCTTTACGCCGCGGCCCTCGCGAACCTCGCGGATAATGCCGGAAGCGTTTACGTCGCGTGTCTCAAGAGGATGAATGTAAACCTCTCCGTCCTTGTTTATGAGCTTTGCTCCAAGAGAGCGGACTTTTTCTGTTACGAGCTTACCGAGAATCTGTGTTGGGTAAGCGGCTCCTGTAGGGTGATACTGCAATGAATCCTGATAAAGGAGTTTTGCACCGGCACGGTAAGCCATTACAAGACCGTCGGCTGTAGCACCGTAGTGGTTTGAAGTAGGAAATCCCTGATAGTGCATACGACCGGCACCACCTGTTGCAATGATTACGACTTTTGCCTTTGCAATGCGGATTTCGCCTGTCTCGATGTTCATAAGGAGTGCACCGCAAGCTTCTCCCTTGTCGTTCTTGATAAGCTCGATGGCAGCCGTAAAGTCAACGACTGTGATGTCCTTTGCGCGGTTGAAAGTCTCATCGCGGAGAGTGCGCATAATTTCGGCTCCTGAGTAGTCCTTGCATGCGTGCATACGCTTGCGGCTTGTTCCGCCACCGTGAGTCGTTACCATAGTTCCGTCTGGCATCTTGTCAAATTCAACTCCAAGGTCGTTAAGCCATTTGATTACGCTTGGAGCCTTGTTTACGAGTGTGTAGACAAGCTCAGGCTTTCCGTCAAAGTGTCCGCCGCCGTAGCAGTCAAGATAGTGCTGAGCAGGTGAGTCGTTAGGCTTGTCGGCAGCCTGAATTCCACCTTCTGCCATCATCGTGTTGGCGTCTCCTACGCGGAGTTTTGTAACGAGGAGAACTTTTGCCCCTGCCTCGCTTGCCATGATTGAAGCGGAAGTTCCGGCTCCGCCACCGCCGATAACAAGAACGTCTGTCTCATAGTCGATGTGGTTAAGGTCGATTTTCTCCGGTTCAAGGCGTGGCTTTGCCTGAAGCATCTCTGCCAGCTCAATAGGAGCCTTCTGACCCTTGTTAGGACCGATTTTAAGCTCCGTGAACTGTTCCTTGATGCGGTCCGGATGGAATTTCAAAAGTAAATCGTCTTTTTCTTCTGCAGTAAGACGAGCATGCTCAAATTTAAGGTTTGCTTCGCGTTTTTCAGCGACAATCTTTGCCGCTTCATCCAAGTAATTTCCGTACATAAGTCTATTCTCCTTTAGGGGAGTGCCCCTAAGACCCCCTTTTATTTGGGGAAGAGAAAACCCTCTACTCGGAAGCGGTGTTTTCTCTCCCCCAAACCCCCACTTTTTCCCAGCACCGCTTAGGACTCTGTCCTAAGAACCTGGTAAGTAAAGCAGGAAGGATGGGGCTTTATTTTTCTATTTCTCTTGTGTTATACAGATTCTTGATCTGTGCTTTGTCGCCGGTTGACATCTCTATGAACTTCTTGATTGCGTCCTCGCAAGCACCGCTGTCGATTTCGGCAACGCGGTCAAGAAGATGTTGGCTCTGTGGCTGAATGTACTTACCGTTCAGGCGGCGAGCAAGCTCTGCAACCTGTGGATGGCTGATTCCTGCCGGGCATCGGCTTGAGCAGCATCCGCACATTACGCAGTCAAACGAAAGGTCTGCACACTTTGCAAAATCTCCGCGCTGAGCATAGGCGATGTACTGCATAGTCTTGAGGCTCTGAGGGCAGGCTCTTGTGCAGGCATTGCAGCCAACGCAAGAGTAGATTTCAGGGTAAAGCTGCATCATAATCTGTTGCTCAGGCTTGATTTTGTTGATGTCGTAAATCTGCTTTACGAGAGGGAAGAAAGGAAGGGTTGCGATGTACATATCGTTCTCAACCTTCTTTGAACAAGCCAGGCAAGTCTGAAGCTGGTTCTGTCCTTTGATTCGGTAAATCGTAGCGCAGGCACCGCAGAAACCGTTACGGCATCCGCAGCCTCTCTTTAGCTGATATCCGGCATATTCCATCGCATTCATGATGGTAAGCTCCGCCGGAACATCATATTTCTTTCCAAAAATATAAATTGTTGCCATTTCTTTTTCAGCCATATATTTGCTCCTACAACAGCGCCATGGAGGGCGCGTCAATGGGTTGTATAAAAATCTGCGAGTCTTTTCATTGCAAAAACTCGACAATTTGAAAATACCACGGACGGCATTTTCAAATTAATACTCCGGTGGAAGTTCTCCCAGCTGGTCAAAGCTGAATACCGGGCCGTCCTTGCAGACGAACTTGTCGCCGATGTTGCAGCGACCGCACTTACCGATTCCGCACTTCATGCGCATTTCCATGGTCGTGAAAACCTGCTCGTCCTTAAAGCCGAGCTTTTTGAGCGCATCAAGCGAAAGGTGAATCAAAATCGGAGGTCCGCACATGATTACAGTCATTCCAGGATCTGGATTAAGCTCCGTAACATAAGGCGGAACGAATCCTACATGTCCGTCCCAGCCTTCCTCGGCGCGGTCAATCGTAAGGTCGATTGAGCAGTTAGGCTGCTTCATCCATACGTTCTGCATCTCCTCAAGGCGAACGAGATCAGCCTTGCTTCTTGAGCCGTAGATTACCTGAATCTTTCCGTAGTCCGAGCGGTGATCCATCATGTAGTTTACTACAGAGTGAACTGGTGCGATTCCGATACCTCCGGCAATTACAAGGATGTCCTTGCCTTTGAGCTTTGTGTCTACAGGGAACCCGTTTCCTACAGGGCCGCGGAGACAAATCTGCTGACCGACCTCCGCACTGTGGAGCCATTCCGTTACGACACCGCATTTCTTAATAGAAAATTCCATATGTGTCTCAAGAGTAGGGCTTGATGTGATGGAAATCATCGACTCTCCAACGCCTGGAACGATGAGCATTGCGCACTGTCCAGGGATGTGGTTGAAGAGTTTTTTTCCGTCAAGTCCGACCACACTGAATGTCTTTACATCAGGTGTTTCCTGCTTGATGTCTATAATTTTTCCGATGTAAGGGATAAATGATTCTTTGTTTTCCATTATTTATCTCCTCCAATATCATCTGTTTCCTGTACGGCCTTGATAACCTTTACGATGTTCATGTTCACAGGGCAGCTTTCAAGGCATCGTCCGCAGCCCACGCAGCTGAACAAACCTTCGTGCGCCATAGGGTAGTACATGAGCTTGTGCATAAAGCGCTGACGGCTTCGCTCCTTCTGTGTGTGGCGAGGGTTTTCTGCCGCCATCTGAGTAAAGTCGTTGTACATACAGCTGTCCCAGCAGCGGATCTGACGGATTCCGTTGTTGGTCTTAAAGTCGCGCACGTCAAAGCACATACAAGTAGGGCATACATAAGTACAAGTTCCGCAGCCTACGCACGGCTCAGAGACCTTTTCCCAGATTTTTGAGTTGAAAATCTTGAGCATATCCTTTCCCTGGAATTTGGAAAGGTCAAGGTGTGCGAACGGAAGCTTTTCTGCCTTAGACTGAATGTCTTTTTTGGCATTATCAACGGCTTTTGCATCCTCTTCTTTTAGAACTGCCTTTGCCTTCTCAACAAAAGCCTTTCCTTTCTCTGTGTTTGCCTCAAAGAAGTATTTTCCGTCAGCATTCCAGCAGCTAACATCGCCCTTGGAGCCGTTCTTGTCCGCACTCAGAGATGCATCGATTTCATAAGTCGGACAGAAGCAAGTGCGCTCTGGCTCGTTACAAGCCAATGTGATTACAGTTCCGTGCTCGCGGCGGTTCTTATAGTAAGAATCTACTGGATTCATGTTAAGGTAAACATTGTCGATTACGGTAAAGCCCACGGCATCGCAGGCACGAACGCCAAAGATTACAAAGTCCTCAACATCCTTTCTTGGGTCAATCAGGGTTATTTCCTTTCCGCTCATCTGGTAGCTTACCATGTGCTCCGTCTTTGGAAAGAAAAAGTCCTTTGCCGAGCGGACGGTCTTAAGATTTGCGGAAAGCTTTACGCCTTTTTCCCATTTCTTGAAGTCCGCCTTACCGGTGCTGTTGTCAACAGGAAGGTACAAAGGCTGCTTTTCGCTGATGAGGGCGAAAAGCTCATCAATTTTTTCTTGTGCGATTGATAACATTACTTAAGCCTCCTTGTCCTTTGATCTGTCCCAGACGATTGTGGTCTCGGCATCGCCCGTGGTGAATGTAAGCATAGGAGGCTTTGTCTCCATATCGCTTCCGGCCTGATAGTCGCCGTAAATCTCGTTTATATCCTTGATGTACTTGCGGTTCAAAAGGTAGAGAGGAATTCCCTGAGGGCATACGCGGCTACATTCTCCGCAGTCCGTGCATCGGCCGGCAACGTGCCAGGCACGCACGATGTGGAAAAGGCTTTCCTCAAAGCTTGTCTCCGCAACCTTCTGTGTTGTGTAGAGCTTGTTGTTGTCGAACACGCACTTTTCGCAGGTGCAGGCAGGACATACATTTCGGCATGCGTTGCATCGGATACAACGGCTGAATTCATTTTTCCAAAATTCATTTCTTTCATCTGCCGTCATATTTTCATATTTATCCAATACTTCAAGGCGGCTGCTTGTTCCGTAGTCTGTGTTCTCGTCAACGCCCAAAAGCTCATCGCAGGAAACATGCTTTTTACCTGCACAGGACTCGCAGATGCTTCCGCCGTCAAGAGTGTCCTGACACGGAATGCCGATTGCGTAGACATCGCTTCTGGTGATGCGGTTTTCCTTTAAAAGCTCAGTGAAAGAGTAGCTGTCGCTCGGCTTAAGGAATACCAACACTACCTCGCTCGGAATAGGCTTATCCTCAGCGTTAGGGTCGCGCTGCTTAGCCATTGTATTGTTCATTCGTGTAGTGCTTTTCTTTACCTCAATCTCGCGGGTGATTCCAACAAGATATTTTGAAAGGTTTGCGGCACAGTTTTTGTCATAGATGAATTCTTTATCCAATTCTTCGGCTGTGGTAAAGGTTCCTGGAGTGATGTCGTCATCAAAGAGACCTTTTTTCCAGCCTACAACGCGCTGAACCTTGCCTTCGGAAAGCAATTCTTTTGCGCGTGCAATCATTTTTGCGCTTAGTTCTTGCATCTTACATCCTCCAGCTTCTTACATTCGCCCAAAGCCTTGATTTGCTCAACGAAGTCATTCATGATTCCGGCAAATTTAACGCCTTCGGCAGCGGAACACCATTCTACGCGCGTGCGGCCTTTTTCGATTCCCAGAAAGTCAAGCTGACTGAAAAGGAGCGTCATGCGGCGGCGTGCAAAATAGTTTCCGGTAGAGTAGTGGCAGTCTCCAGGATGGCATCCGCAGAGAATCACACCGTCTGCACCACGCTGAAATGCACGAAGAATGAACAGAGGGTTCAAGCGGCAGCTGCACGGAATGCGGATAATCTTAACATTTGCAGGGTATTCCAAGCGGTTGTTACCGGCAAGGTCTGCACCTGCGTAAGAACACCAGTTGCAGCAGAAAGCTACGATTTTTGGCGTCCATGCGTTGCCTTCAGCAACTTGCGAGTTTCCTGCGGAAACATCGATTTTATTTGTTGTATTTTCACTCATAATTATTTTTAGCACTCAAAGCGGTCATTAGCCTTTGGCGATCTTCGGTTCGACAGGCTCAATGACCGTTTTGCATTTATCGTGGTTTACTTCGTGCTCTCACGAGTCGACAAGTTCAACCGACGATAAATCAGAGTACTGAATCAACCTCCGCCAAAATCTGTTTGTTGCTGAATCCCTGCAAGTCCATAGCACCGCTAGGACAAGCGACAGTACAAGCACCACAACCCTGACACATAGCGCTATTAACCTGCGATACATGCCGTGTGATGGTCGTTCTGTTAGGACCGCGGAAATCTTTGTCCACATAAGAGATAGCTCCGTAAGGACAAACGTTCGCACACTGACCACAACCGTTACAAGCATTCTCATCAGGGCGGGCAGTGCAAGGGTTGTTCTTGAGCTTGTCTTTTATGAGAAGACAGATTGCCTTTGCAGCAGCACCTGACGACTGTGCGACGGTCTCAGGAATATCTTTTGGTCCCTGGCAGCAGCCGGCAAGGAAAATACCTGCGGTCGGGCTTTCTACAGGGCGGAGTTTTGCATGGGCTTCAAGGAAGAAGTCGTTCGTGTCCATTGAAGTAGTGAGCATTGTTGCAAGAGGCCGGGCAGATTTGTCTGCTTCGATGCTTGCGGCAAGAACTACCATATCAGCCTTGATGTGAACCTGCTTATTCAAAATCAAGTCAGAACCTTGAACATCAAGAGTTCCATCCGGGAGCGGAGTTACCTTTCCAACCTGACCTTTGATGTAGTTTACTCCGTACTGCTCAACGGCACGGCGGTAGAATTCATCAAAGTTCTTACCAGGAGTACGAACATCAATGTAGAAAACGGTGATGTTCGTGTCCGGGTAATGGTCACGGGTAAGGATTGCGTGCTTAGCTGTGTACATACAGCAGATTTTGGAACAGTATTCATGTCCTTTTGTGCTGTCAGCAGAGCAGCGGCTTCCTACGCACTGAACGAAAACGATGTTCTTAGGCTCTTTTCCGTCAGATGGACGGAGGAGGTGACCGTTCGTAGGACCTGATGCATTGCAGAGGCGCTCAAATTCAAGAGAAGAAACAACGTCAGGACTCTGGCTGTATGCGTATTCGTCAAATTTCTTAAGGTCAATCGGATTGTATCCAGTTGCTACGATGATTGCACCGTATTTTTCCGTGATGACCTCTTCCTTCTGGTGGAAGTCAATCGCACCGGCAGCACAAGCCTTCTCACAGAAACCGCAGACATTGTCCTTTCCGTTTGCAAGCCCTTTCATATGAAGACAGTAAGTTGCGTCAATGTTTGCAACCTTTGGAACTGCCTGAGCGAAAGGAATGTCGATTGCCTTTCTGTTGTTCAAATTAAGGTTGAAAGCGTTAGGAACCTTTTTGTTAGGACACTTTTCAATACAAGCTCCACAACCTGTACACTTAGTCTCATCAACATAGCGTGGATGACGCTTGATATCAATTTCAAAGTTTCCGATGTATCCGCGGACTCCGCAAACCTCGCTGTAAGAAAGAATGCGGATGTTAGGGTTCTGGCTTACCTCAGTCATTTTAGGGGTTACGATACAAGAAGCACAGTCAAGGGTAGGGAATGTCTTGTCGAGCATTGCCATCTTTCCGCCGACCGTAACGTTCTTTTCTACGATGTCCACAGGGAAACCTGCATCTGCAATGTCCAATGCGGCAGTGATTCCTGCGATACCGCCTCCGATAACGAGGGCACGCTTTGTCATAGGTGTCTCACCTGGAACAAGCGGAGTGTCAAGGATTGTCTTTGCGATTGCAGCCTTACCGAGCGCAATTGCTTTTTCGGTTGCATCGCCCATATCCTTCATTACCCATGAGCACTGCTCGCGGATATTTGCTATTTCTACTTTATAAGGGTTAAGACCAGCCCGCTCTGCACATGCACGGAATGTCTTTTCGTGCATACGAGGAGAGCATGAGCAAAGAACGACGCCTGTAAGCTTGTCTTCTTTGATATGGTCCTCAATCATTTTCTGACCAGCAGAAGAGCACATGTAGGTATAGTTCGTTGAATAGACAACGCCGTCTACCTTGCCAAGCTCCTCCGCAACTT